>JANXVQ010000195.1 GCA_025351545.1 Spirosoma sp. | reverse complement strand
CGAAACACCCATTCCGCGCGAAATGAACCGGGAGGCCGAAGACGCTGACCGTGACAATTACCAAACGGTTTTTGCACAACACGTTGGCGCCGTAGCAGCACCAACTGCCGGACTGCACTTTACCCGTGCCATGATGAAGCGAATGGAAATTAAAGGCATCCATTTTGCTCCTGTTACGTTGCATGTTGGCTTGGGCACCTTCCGTCAGGTAGATGTTGAAGATCTCACCAAACATAAAACGGATTCCGAAAACTATCGTATTCCCGAAGATTCGTCGAAGATCGTAAATACGGCCCTCGATGCGGGTAGACGCGTATGTGCCGTTGGTACTACCTCACTCAAAGCACTGGAATCGTCGGTGTCGGCAAACAGCCGGTTGAAGCCAGTTGAAGGTTGGACAGACAAATTCATTTTTCCACCTTACGAATTCAAAATTGCCAACTCATTGCTAACGAGTTTGCATTTACCTGAGTCTATCCTCATTATGATGACCAGCGCCTTTGGTGGTCATGAACTCATCAAGGAAGCTTATCAAATAGCTATTAAGGAAAAATATCGTTTCTTCAGTTACGGCGATGCCATGCTGATTATTTAAACGGATCGGTCTTAATAGTCATCAGTCATTTAGTATTTTTGGGGCCTTGTGCCCCTTTTTTTATGACTACTGATTATCGACCGTCTGGCCCCGTAACAACTAACTTTGCTATAATTGTTGCCGGGGGCAGTGGCAGCCGAATGAATTCTGATGTGCCGAAGCAATTTCTTCTTCTCAACGGTAAACCCATTCTTCAACATACGGTTGAGCGGTTTTTGACGGTTCAGCTTCCGCTGTCTGTGACCTCACAAACGCAACCAGTTTCTATTCAGATTATTCTGGTTCTACCCGACCGCGATCTGCTGACCTGGGAAAACCTTTGCAACGAACACAACTTCTACCCTGATATTCAATTGATTAACGGCGGAAATACACGCTTTCAATCGGTGCGAAACGGTCTGAATTCAATTCAGGCTCAAACTGGGTTAGTAGCCGTCCATGATGGTGTTCGCCCTTTTGTTTCATCGGACATTATCCGGAATAGTTTTGAAACTGCCGCCCGCACCGGCTCAGCGGTGGCTTGCGTACCTGTGAAAGATTCCGTGCGCGTGGTTGCAGCCGATGGAAGTAGCCAGGCCGTTGATCGCAGCCGGTATCGCTTGGTGCAAACACCCCAGACCTTTCGGCTGGACTTATTTCGGCAGGCGTTTCAATCCGAAGAGCAGCCATTTTTTACGGATTGCGCCAGTGTGATGGAATATGCTGGCTTTCCGATTACGTTAATTGATGGGTCATACGAAAACATAAAAATTACCACGCCGGAGGATTTAAAATAGCTGAACTGTTCCAACAAATGCAAACCCGACTTTCCGCTAACCAGTACATCAATGGTATCCTCGCTGGTGACCGACTGGTGCTTAGCCGGGCCATTACGCTCGTTGAAAGCCGACGGCCCGACGATCAGGCATTGGCGCAGCAGGTATTGGGAGCCATTTTATCCAAAACAGGTAACTCGACCAGGATAGGGGTCACGGGTGTTCCGGGTGTGGGCAAAAGCACGTTTATCGAATCATTCGGTACGTATTTAACCGATCTCGGCCACCGGCTGGCTGTGCTCACGGTTGATCCAACCAGTCAGCGTTCGGGCGGTAGTTTGCTGGGCGACAAAACCCGCATGGAAACGCTTTCGATGAACACCAGCGCCTACATTCGCCCCTCCCCTGCGGGTGATTCGCTCGGTGGAGTGGCTCACCGCACGCGCGAGACAATGCTTCTTTGTGAGGCCGCCGGATTTGATGTTCTGCTGATTGAAACCGTTGGCGTAGGCCAGTCAGAAACCGTTGTACATGGTATGGTGGATTTCTTTTTGTTGCTCATGCTGGCCGGTGCAGGCGACGAATTGCAGGGGATGAAACGGGGTATTATGGAACTGGCCGATGCGCTGGCGATTACGAAAGCCGATGGGGATAACCTGTCTCCCGCCAACCGTGCCCGAATCGAATATCAAAATGCACTACATCTTTTCCCGCCCACCGGCACGGGCTGGTTTCCACCTGTACTTACGTGTTCAGCTGTGACGGGCGCCGGTGTGAAAGAAATTTGGCAAACTATCCGGGATCATCAGCAACTGACCATTCAAAACGGCTATCGCACTCACCACCGTCAGGAACAGCAACTAACCTGGTTCCGGTCGCTGGTACGGCAACGGCTTGAGAGTCGTTTTTATAATCAGCCGGATATGCGTAGTCGACTCGCGACAATCGAAGAACAAGTTCGGACAGGAATGCTGCTCCCCGTCCCAGCCGTAGAATTGCTCTTGCGTCAATAAAGGGAGTTACTGTAGACGAAAAGTCAATTATTTTGATGCCTAAAAAAGAAAACCTATAAGGTTTTAGAGACCTTATAGGTTTGTAATCAACTAGATAAGCTATACCTCTTAAGCATTTCCTAAGGTTCGATCTGGCTCATTCACACGAGTGACTGGAATCGTTTCTTCGCTAGTACTCGGGTTCCAATCTGCATCGGCGATTTTATCAGCGTCTTCAGATACGGGTGGCTGGCCCCAGGATGCCCGTTTCGACTCTTCAATGTCTTCACTGCTGATTCCTTTGGCGTCATCAGCTTCGGCCACTGTAGCCTCTGCTTCAGCTACATCGCCCGGCACATCAGTATCATTGCTACCGGCCACGCGCGATGGCAATTCGTTATCCAGATTCTTATCATTCAACTGCGCTAACGCTGGGGGAGTACCCATTGTGCTGCGCATTGCCTGAGCCGCAAATGACTCAGTGCTTTCTTTGCGGGAATTGCTACTTACACTCATAACGTTGATTTTTATAGTGTTGTGATTTAAGAAAAGCTTCTACCAGACAAGTAAATGGTAATTAGTAAGTGGGTTTATTATTAAGGTCTGTACCCGTTTCGGCTACGTCACTCTCTCGTTCTTCCTGTTCCTTATCCAGAGTCTGATTATCATTTTGTTTTTTAGCCGCTTCCTGCGCTTTTGGCACCGGCACTTGATCAGTGGAACCATAGTCGTCAGGGCCTTGCGTAGTCACATCCACCATAGCGGTGTTCGTTTTCTTACCGTCGGCAACGGCGGCTTCCAATCCTTCCTGGGTTACTTCCATGGTACTATTTGTGGTGTCTCCCATTCGCAGGACACCGTTCTTACTATCCATATCTGTACTGCCTATGCCGCGCTCATTACGGCCATCCTGGCCACCACGAACCTGTTGACTATCAAGACCATTGGCAGAATTTTCCTGCTCGTACTGATTTTTATTATCCTCCATTGGCCGATCTACGTCTGTATCGTCAGACCCAAATGGACCTTCTGTGCGACCTGCTATGTATGCGCTATCGTGCTTTACATTCTTTTCTTCTTCCATGACGTTGAGTCGACTAGTTTTATAGGATAACTTCGGTCAAGCCAAAAAGTTTACGCTTTTTCACACACATCCTATGCTTACATGCGTGACGAAAAGGCTCGATGAATTACCAAAAGACTACCTACCGAAAAATCAATATGCCTACCGTATAATATACATTAAGTTCACTTAATAGACTTATAATCTGATTAACAGCTATATTTCTGTCTCAATGATAACAGATTCTTACCCTCTTTATTCTTACCAGTCAACCTGATACGATGAAGACTTTTTCGGTCTTAGTAAAGCATGAAATAGTAGTGAGTTTCTCGTAGATATTAGATTTTTAATAGTTGGATAAAGCGTAATGCAGAAAGCGGACTGACAATGTCGATCCGCTTTTTTATTAAATAAACCCTTCAAAAGCCGAATTCCAAGACAGGCTTTTTCACATAAAAAAGGAGACCATCATCACGATGGCCTCCTTTTTTATGTGAAAATCATTAACGCATCTTAGTCAACATCCCAGAACAGGCGGGTACTAAATACATCAATTACGCCTTGCGCGCTCACGTTTGCCGCGTTTGAGCCAGACTCTGTATTTGGATAGAAGAAACGTACAGGACGCTTTGTATCAGGCACCTGAATGCTTTGTGGTGTTACCGGCAGATTTGTGCGTCGGTATTCAGACCAGGCTTCCAGACCACTGAAGTTAGTTAAGGCAATCCATTTCTGAATTGCTATGGCAGCCAGTTTATCTGTAGAAGCAGTCCAGTCGTAGTTATTGATTTTGCTACCCTTAAAGGCAGCAGCACCGGCAACATTTGCTCCCAATACACGGAACGACTGAACAATACCTTCCTCAAAATACGCTTGAGCCGTATTAGGCAACGTTACATCCGTATATCGTTGTTTGGCTTCGGCCAGCAGGAATTGAACTTCAGAGGCTGTCATTAGAATATACGGCCGACTATACTCACCTTTCACTAACAGACTTGGCCCTAAAGAAGTGGTATTGGCAGGTAAATAGCCAGAACTGGCACCAAATGGCGTACCGCTGTAGTTTGCCGAAATTTCTTTCTGGGTACTTACGCCTGGTGTGCTAGGGTTCTCACCACCATTGGCATAAGCAATTCGCTTCATTCGCAGTGTATCACCTGCTGCTTTGAGGCCATCGATAAGAAACTTCGACAATCGAGGATAGTTATTCAACGCTCGTTTAGCCCCATTGGCATCGTAGCCCCAGCGGTCGTAAACGGGATTCAATTTACCTAATGTAGCCAGAAAGAATGAAGGTCCACCAATGCTAACCTCAGCTCCCGTAATAAAGCCCGATCCTTCGGTCAAAATTTTGGCAATTTCAGTTTTAATATAAGCGTCCCGACCCGTAACTCTTGACTGACGAATTAGAATCCTCATTTTAAGCGAATTGGCAAACTGAGTCCACTTGGTTGTGTTGCCATTAAAGATAATATCGGAACCCGTAAAAGCGCTGGAAAAAGCATTGGCTTTCAAATCGACAACAGCCTCATCCAACAGCGTAATCAGGGATTCGTACACTACCTTTTGATCGTCGAATTTTGGGGCAAGTATAGCACCACCTTTCAAGGCCTCCGTATACGGCACGCTACCATACATATCGACCAACTGCTGAAACAGCATCGCCTTCATAACCTTAGCCGGACCTTTCAGGTACTTTTGGCTGTTGGCATCGGCATTGTTGATCACATACTGATAATCTTCCAGATTGTCATAGTATGTATCCCAATAATTGAAATCGCCATTGGTAAATTGGTAGCCAAACTGGGCAGTGTTAATGATATACCCATTCCCCTGCGTCCACTGTCCAGCCCAGTAAAAACCGATTTCGTTTGCATTCTGCCCGGTCAGCCCGAGAGTGTTACCAGCTATGTTCGTTGCTGTAGTATTCAGCGCATTCGTAAAGACAAAGCTCGGCGATGCGGTTGGCAATACGTTGGGATTGGTATTGATGTCCAGGAAGGATTGGTTACAAGCACTACCAACCAGGAACACAAAGGCAATTATAAATAATGATTTTAGTTTCATGTCAAATCAATTTCAGTGATTACTAAAATGTAAGGTTGAGGTTTACACCATACTGACGTACCGGCGGAGTTTGGCCAGTCGTATTAATACCAACACTATTGGCAGTCGTTGTACCCGGAATAGCCGTAGCACCCGGTGCAGCGTTCCCAACATTACTAAACTCAGGGTCTGTATAATAATTGAGCTTATCAACGATGGTGATTAGATTCCGACCGTATAAAGAAATGCTGGCGGCTGACAGGAATTTGGTTTTAGCCAGTAGACTTTGCGGCAGACGATACGCCAGATTGATATCTCTAAGTTTGATGAACCAGGCTGGTGTAACGAAGTTTTCAGAGATCAGCCGGTAGTTATCTACCCATAGCGCATACTCGGCCTCGCGCACCTGAACCGTTGTGTTAGGAATGACCGTTGTTCCATCCGGCCCTAAGTAAGCCGAGTTCGGGAAAATTTGCGGAGACCGGTTTTCTGTCCATTTGCCCGTTCCGGTGAAGGTCATTTGACGACCCAGATCGCTGAACATCACGTTGCCACCGCGATACTCGAAGTTAAAGGTAAAACCAAAGTTACCGTACTCAATTTTCGAGCCCAGACCGGCAATGTGCCGGGGCAGTACACCGCCCCGTGGCGATAACGTCGTCTGGCGCAACGGATACCCGGTGGTTGAGTTTACCAACACTTTACCTGACCCATCCGGTGCATACTGATACCCATCAGTTTTCAGAATCGGGAAACGGGAATCTTTGATAACGTTTGTGTTGGCATACGCAAACGTATTGTTTAACTGAAACTCGTTGATTCCCGGATAGAGATCAACAACTTTATTATCATTGTAGGAGTACCGAACGCTGGCATCCCATGAAAACTTACTACCTCTGGCAATCAGGTATTTAACCTCAGCCTCGTAACCCCAGTTTTTGGTTTCGCCCACGTTGATCAACAAATTATTGAAACCCGTTGAGTTTGGCACCTTAACTGTAATTACCTGACCCGTAGAGGTTTGCGTATAGGCCGACACATCAATATTGATGCGATTGTTCAGCAACTGGAACTCACCACCTATTTCTGACGAATAAACCGTTTCGGGTTTTAAGTTGGCATCTGGCAAAACGTTGCCCACTGTCAGACCAACGGTGTTGCCATATGGAAAGCCAGTGCCATTATTATAGGCCAGGTCCAATCCATATAACGGAATGTTATCGTTAGCGTTTTTGTTGGCGTTTACCCGCAGTTTGGCATAATTCAGGAACTGGCTCTTGATTGCCGGAAAAGCGTCGGTAGCAATGAACGACAGAGCAACACCATAATATGGATACGACCAGGTACTGGCTGCGCGATTTGGTTTGTAAAACCTTGAGGTAGCATCGAAACGAAAGGTTCCGTTCAAGATTAACCAGTTTTTATAATTCGAGGTTAAATCGGCGTAGTAACCAAACCGACGCTCCTGCGAACTGATCTCACCACCCGTCAATTCGCCCTGACGGTTCGCTACATTATATACGTCAGGTACAACAATTGAACTTGATCCTATCGAAATGCTCTTGGTTGTGCGTTGATAAACGCTATTCCCAAGGATCAGCTTGTTCGAGAATGGACCAAAGTCTTTCGTTAAGTGAACCTGAAATTCGTTGTTAATTACGTTTTCAGTACTCGAATAATCCAACACAGAACCTAGGTTATCGGTAATAGCCCGATAAATACCTGTGCCGTCGCCATCACGAAAGAAAGGAGCGGGAATAAACGATTTGCTTTTAGCCCAGTCAGAATACAAGAATTTACCCGTGGTATTTTTGCCGGTACGGGAGTTGTTCAAAATCCCGATACGCTCAGTGATCATCAGCCAGGAGGTCGGCTTGAAAGTCAAACTTAAGTTACCGTTCAGGTTAGCATCCTTGTATTTCATTCGGCCGTTATCGGCATTGAAATACGGATTGTTATAGTAGTCGTTGTAGAAGCCGTTGGGGTTAGCAAACTTATTAGTTTGCCAATCGCGCAAATCGTTCAGCGGCAAATTGGCTGGCTGGTTGAGTACATCGTTATAAAAATCAGATGAGGTACGATTATAAGCGGCCTGGGTGTAACCCGCATTGAAACTGGCCGTTAGTTTGCCATAATCCCGGGTGGCCGACAAACGCGTACCAGTCCGTTCACTCTGGTCATGTGGCACAATACCGGCAATCTTTTGATTTTCCATCGACATGTAGAACGTTCCCGTTTCGTCTCCCCCCTGGAAACTAACCTGGTTGTTCATCGACACGCCAGTGTTGAAGGCTTTTCTGCGAGCGTTTGGGATGGCCGCGTAGGGCAATAGATACTGGCTACCATCTTCCGTTGTCCGGCCCTGCATCCGAACCGACCCATCGAACTGGTCGCCATACTGCTGGTTTTCATACGAACGCCAGTTATCTTTCAACCGCTCTATATAATCAGTTTTGTAACCAGCCGCACCAAAGGATGTGGCATAGTGCGATCCTGAGCCATATTTATCCTGAAGTTGGGGCATAAAGCTAATCTGTTCGAAGTTCGTACTGTTCGAATATGATACTTTCAGCTTACCTTGTTTCCCTCTCTTGGTTGTTATAATAAGGGCGCCATTGATACCGGCCGATCCATATAATGTGGCTGCCTGACCACCTTTCAGAATCGATACACTCTCAATATCGTTGGGATTGATGATGGACAGTACACTGGATGTTGTTTGCATACCATCCAGAACAACAAGCGCTTCGTTGTTACCCGTTAACGAGCGATAGCCCCGTAACACAACTTTTACTGCCGGATCAACACTATTGTTGACGTTGTAGACAGCCAGACCCGTTACCTTACCCGATAAAGCCTGAGCCAACTGCGGAGAACGGCCAACCGTTACATCTTCGGTTTCCACTTTAGAAATGGCATAGCCAATTTCCCGCTGATTTTTCCGAATACCCTGCGCTGTCACGACAATTTCCTGAAGCTGCGAAGCATCAGGTTTCAACGCTAAGTTAAGTACCGTTTGATTTTCAAGCTTAACGCTTTCTGTGACGAAACCAATAAAACTGATCAGCAGCACATTCCCTTTTGCGGCATTGATCTGAAAGGTTCCGTCTGCATTTGTAGTAGTTCCCTGGGTTGTACCTTTAATTAAGATGGTAACTCCCGGCAACACAGATCCGTCTTCTGATGAAGTGATTTTTCCAGTGATGGCCAGATTCTGGGCCAGCAATGGAATAGCGAATAAACACAGCACAAGCTGTGTTATTAGAAATTTACGCATACAGCATTGTTTAAGTTAAGAAGTATTACTTAAGTATAAAAACTAAATCAAACTTATTAAAAATTCGTTAAAAACAACACATTGACAGCTATATAAGTTAAATTATTAAATGTGGAAAATTCATCGTCGTATAAAACAATATTCTTAATACAGTAGTATAGTCAATATTAAATATTGACCCTAAATGCAAAATCCTTTTTATATAAATTAATATTTTTTTAATATATACTCCTTAATAACATTAATTAAAAAAATAATTTACTCACCTCTATATCCATTCTGTCTGCAATTTGTTCTCATCTTTCCATATAGTCATTTTTTAGTGATATAGGACTTGTGCTGGCAGACTTCCTTTTGCTATATAATATCAGTCTTTTCGAAATGATCTATATAGTATATTGTTTATGTAGATAATCTAAAAATTTTCCCTTATGTTCTTAGCCTATTCACCGAGTATATTTTGTTGTTTTTACTTAAGTATATTCACTTATAAATGCAATTTTTCGTAGGTGAGTAAGATTTTATTGGCTGTTTTTTGCATCAAGTTATTTATCTAATTTGCAACTAGTTATGCATTAAACATATGTTAAATATCCTTGTTTTTCTTAATTTAAATGCTGTCAATCTTATGAGAAAAGTTCTAATTGGAAGCTGGTTACTTTCGCTCTTTTTCTGCTTGCCACTGCTGGCGCAGGATGCGGCTGTAACAGGTCGTGTTACCTCGTCAGACGATGGTTCAGGACTACCTGGTGTGAGCGTTGTTGTAAAGGGTACCAGCCGCGGTACTACCACCGATGTAAATGGTAATTATCGCATTAATGCAGAGGCAAACACAACGCTGACATTTTCATTTGTCGGCTTTAAATCAGAGGGTATAGTTGTTGGTAGCCGAAGTACCATTAATGTTGTCCTGAGCGCAGATGCCTCGACTTTAAATGAAGTAGTTGTAACTGGATTTGGTATTCAGCGTACAGAACGCGAAATTGGGACCTCGATTGCCCGAATCAGCAATTCCCAACTAACACAGGCGGCCCCCATAAATGTGGCAAACGGGCTAACAGGGAAGGTTTCCGGGCTTCAAGTCAGCACCACCAACAACGGTGTAGGCGCAGGTGCCCGACTTACTCTACGTGGAAACCGTTCCTTTTTAGGAAATAACCAGGCTTTGCTGGTTGTCGATGGCGTTATTTCAGATATTAGTTTTCTGTCGTCAATCAATCCTAACGATATTGATCAGACAACAGTACTCAAGGGCCCAAGCGCAGCCGCCCTGTATGGCTCAGATGCGTCGAACGGTGCCCTCATCATTACCACGAAACGAGGCACTACAAGCAACAAACCACAGATTAACTATACCAATAACACGCAGTTCGAGAGTATTTCATACATGCCCGGATTGCAAACTCAATTTGGAGCTAACGGTGGAGAAGGACAGCCGTTTTACGATCGCAACTACGCCCGTACGTATGTGCCTTATGAAAACCAGCAGTTTGGAACCCCTTTTGACGGCTCTCTTCAACCACTCGGTTATGGGGTTCAAATTCGGGATGCCAATGGAAACGTTCGACTCGATACACTAAAAATACCCTATTCGTCGCCCGCCAAAGATCCTCGTCGGGCCTTCTTCAACACCGGCGTTACGCAGCAACACGATATATCATACCGCATTGGTGATAATCTGAATTATTTCGGACTGAGCCTACAACGTGTTGACCAGAAAGGAGTTGTGCCTAATGATAAGTATCAACGAACCAATATCAGCATTCGGGGTGGCCGGTCGGTCGATAAATTTACGACGAATGCCGGCGTACAGTTCTCGTATCAGAATACCAATACGGAGAATGGTGACTTTAACCAAAACCGCCCCGTTTACTGGAATGTCCTCAATCAGCAGCCCCAGGCTCCTCTGAATAGCTACCCGCTCAACGACATTACGTCTCCATATGGCGATGTAAACGGATATTACAATGCGTATTATCCTAACCCTTACTGGCAAATAACGGGCAATAATTCGCGAAAGGCTACGGGTTTATATACTATGCAGGGGTCGGCCGATATATCGTATAAATTTACAAATTGGTTGAGTGTATTGTATCGGGTTGGTGGTCAGTTGTACAATTCTCAATTAAAAGCCCATATTGCCGATGTAACGTTCTCGGATTATGCCACCAGCGATCCCTGGGAAGCGGGTAATATTGCTTCTTCGGCAGGAGGTCACACAAATGCCACTGTGCAGGATGCAACACAGTTAAAAACACGCTTCACGGGTGACCTGCTCGTTACGGTGAACCCAAAATTTGGCGATTTTACAACCCGGCTGATTCTCGGTCAGCAGACCCGCCAGGAGTATATGCGGTCTACGTACGATTATGCCGGGGCCCTGGTTGTGCCGGGCACCTATAACGTTGCCAACCGGTTGGGCAACGCTACATTAGCTGAATATAACAGCCAAAGCCGGTTACTGGGCGCGTTTGGTGATCTAACACTAGGATATAAAAATGCGGTATTCGTCCATGCGTCGGGTCGTAACGACTGGACTTCCCTGTTAGCTCCGAGCAATCGTTCCTTCTTTTACCCATCCGTTGATGCCTCAGTAGTGATTACAGAGTTAATTCCTGCCTTAAAAAACAACCCTGTAATAAACTACGCCAAAATCCGGGGTAGCTTGTCTAAAGTAGGTCAGGTAAACGTAGCCCCATATCAGCTACAAAACGTATTTAATCCCGGTACGGGTTTCCCATTTGGTGGTCAGGCTGGCTTTGAACAAAGTAATCAGCAGAATGACCCGAACCTGAAACCGGAGTTTACAAACAGCAGAGAAGTAGGGCTGGAATTAGGCTTATTTGACCGGTTCAATCTTGAGGCTGTTTACTACAATACGCTGACCACCAACCAAACCGTACCCATTGGCATATCACAGGCAACGGGTTACTCTACGGCCCTGATCAATACGGGTACTATGCAGAATCAGGGGTTTGAATTCGACCTTCGATCTATCCGTCCCTTAGTGAAGGCGGGTGGTTTTTCATGGGATATAAACGCAAACTTCACCTATCTGCAAAGCAAGGTAACCGATTTGTATCAGGACTTGTCCCGTATCAATATTCCCTACGGAACCGACCCTTACCGGCCAACATTAACTGGTGGTGCATCGAATGTATATGCCGCCAAATCGTATGCCTATCCGGCGCTGTTTGTCAGCGATATTCAGCGGATTCAATCGTCTGATCCGAAAGCGCCCAACTACGATGCCAGTGGGCAGTATGCAGGCCGACCAGTCGTTGATGCAACAGGCTACCCTATTCTTGACCCGAATCTTAAGTATGCCGGGACAACGCAGCCCAAATACCGCTTTGGCTTTACAAATACCTTTAAGTTTAAAGGGTTGACACTGGCGGCCGTAGTAGAGTACCGTGGTGGGGCTGTCATTTACAACGCACTCGGAAATGCTCTTGAATTTACGGGGGCGGGCGTCCGGTCGGTCTATGCAGGTCGACAGAATTTTGTATTCCCGAACTCAGTCGTTGTAGCCAAAAATCCTGATGGCACCACGGCGAGTGTTACTCCAAATACAAACGTGACGACTAGAGATGGCAATCTGGTTTTCTGGACCAACTCGGGTTATCATAACGTAGCCTCTAGTTATGTTACGAGTGCCGATTTCTGGAAACTTCGCGAGGTTGTGTTGAGCTACAATATTCCGACTAAGATTATTAACTACACCCGGTTCATAAAATCGTTGAATATTGCCCTGACAGGTCGGAACCTGATTATGCTGCGTCCAAAGACAAACGTATTCACAGACCCCGAATTCTCTGGCGGCACAAACGCCAATGATACCAGTAACGCCGTTGGCACGACAACCGAATACCAGACGCCCCCAACGCGGCTTTATGGATTCCGACTCAGCTTTGGTTTTTAACCACTTAATTCAGCAACTAACAATGATTTATATAAAACGACTATCAACGGGTATTCTGGCTGTACTGCTGGCCGTAGTAACGGGCTGCAAGAGCGACTACCTCGACGTTAATAATAACCCGAACCAGGTAACGGCGGCCACTCCGCAACTGGTATTACCCGATGCGCTGGCCACAACGGGCTGGTATCTTACGGGAAACGTTCCTCCCGGAAGTACCGCCGGTAGCTTTTACTTTTTGAATTTGTGGATGGGCTACTGGAACTGGAGCGGCAACTATTCGATTGCTACATCAGACAAGAATTACCAGTTTACGCAAGGATTCAACAACAGCATATGGTCGACGGCTTATCTTAATCTGAAAAACTACAATTATGTAGATAATCAGGCCGCTACGTTGGGTCAGCCACTTTTGCAGGGTATGGCTAAAATCATGAAGGCTCTGCATTTTCAGCTTCTGGTAGACACATATGGCGATGTTCCTTATACATCAGCCCTACAGGGTACATCGAACATTCTGCCTGCTTACGACAAATCGCAGGCTATCTATGATGACCTGTTTAAGCAAATTGACGCAGGCATGGCTCTGCTGGCTAAAGGTGATGGTACGCTCAATCCCGGACCAAACGATATCATGTTTCAGGGTGATATCAGCAAGTGGCTCAAGTTTGGCAACACGCTTAAGTTGCGCATGTTGCTTCGTCAGTCGGAAAAATCCGACCGGGCGTCGTTTATTCAAACGCAGTTAGCTACGATCAAAACATCGGGTTATGGTTTTCTGGGCGCGGGCGAAAACGCGAGTGTGAATCCGGGTTATTCAAATTCACAAAACCTACAGAATCCACTTTATGGCGCCTTCTACGCGATCAATGGTAACCCAACAACGCTTAATAACCAGTACAAGGGCAATTTATATGGGATTACCTTTTATAAAAGTACAAGCGATCCTCGTTTAAACGCTTATTACAAACCGGTAACGGGCACCACGACTAATTTCAACGGTACTTATTTTGGTACGACCGATGTATTGGTAAATAGCCAGGTATCTGATATAGGCCCGGGCATATTAAAAAGTGTCGACCAAAACTCCCCAATTTTGCAATCGCACGAAAGTCTGTTTATGCAGGCAGAAGCCGCACAGCGTGGCTGGATTACGGGCAATCCAAAAACTCTGTATCAATCGGCGATTGCCGAGTCGTTTGTCAATGCAGGGCGCACGGCGGCAGAGGCAACAACATATTATTCACAGGCTGGCGTGAACAATGTAAACTGGGATGCATCGGCCAATAAGATCGAAGCGATCATTACTCAGAAATGGGCATCAGAAAATGGAACGGCCCCGTTTGAAGCCTGGTCTGATTACCGCCGTTTAGGTTTACCCGCCACGGTTCCTATTTCGGTGGACCCAAGCACGACAGTGAAGCAAATTCCGAACCGTCTGCTTTACCCCACCTCGGAGTATAGCACCAACGCGTCGAATGTAGCCGCTCAAGGAAATGTTAATCAGTTTACAAGCAAAATCTTCTGGGAGAAATAATGCCTACCCAAAACAAGCAAAAACCATGAACAAGTTATTCAATATTATCGTGGCCGCGAGTTTGGCAGTTGGACTTACTTCGTGCCTTAAAGATGACGAACACTTTGTTGATTTCGCCAGTGCTGGTTATGTCGCCGAAATTCCATACGTAGCCAATCGGAGCATTCTAAAAACAGTGGCTATATCAGCAACCAGCGCCAAGCTTGTTGCGCCGGTGGACATAAATATCGCGTCGCCCAATCCCCCAACGCAGGATATGCCTATAACTGTCGCGATTGATCAGGCAGCTTTGACGGCTTATAATACGACATATAAAACGGCGTATAAAATTTTGCCAGCGGCCGCTTACCAGTTGACAAATCCGATGGTGACCATTGCCTCCGGCCAACGTATTGCCACGGTTAATGTGAACTTCGCAGGCACTCAGGTTCCGGCTACCGGTGGCCCGTATGCCTTACCGATCAGCATTATTACGGTACCTGGCAATGTAGTAATCAGCGCCAATTACCATACGCAGATTCTGGTAATTTCGCTTACTAAATAGGCAAAAATAAATCTGTTACAACAAAATGAGCCTGCCATAAATGGCAGGCTCATTTTGTTGTAACAGATTATGACAAAGCTGATTCCTGTGATACCGGGACAGATTTTCCCATTAATTCAGCCAGGAGCTCAGCTACATTTACCGTTGCGAAACTGCTGGCATAGTCGGCCATGGCATAAGGAATAATCAATTCACCCTTGTTGATAAGACCCCCACAACTATAGACTACATTTGGCACGTAGCCTTCACGCTCATTTTCGTCGGGACTCAGGATTGGTTCTGTAGTCCGGCCAATAACTTTGGATGGATCGTTGATATCAAGCAGGAAAGCGCCAATGGCGTATTTCCGCATTGGCCCAACACCATGACTCAGCACCAGCCAACCAGCTTCGGTCTCAATGGGCGAACCACAGTTACCCAATTGTACATATTCCCAGTTATAGGTAGGCTTGAGAAGCAACTCTTTCGTTTGCCAGAAGTACAAATCATCGGAGTACATCAGGTAGATATTCTCACCATCCTGCCGCGAAATCATGGCATATTTACCATTGATTTTACGCGGAAACAAAGCCATTCCTTTATTGGAAACTTCGGCCCCATTAAGCGTGCTAACATTAAAATGGGTAAAGTCTTTCGTTTCAAGCAGTTGCGGGAACGTGACTTTACCGTTATAAGCGGTGTAAGTGGCGTAATAGGTTATCTGGCCGTCATCGTCGGTGAACTGCACAAAACGAGCATCTTCGATACCGTTTGTTTCATTGGGTGAGTTTGGAAAAATGCACCGCTCATCTAAACTCTGATCATCTTCAAAGTGGATTTCGTAATTCGACTTTGCCAGGGCCAGTAATCCACTCGAAATGGTTTCGTATTCAGCATTATAACGAAACTGCGCCAATACCCGTTTTATCTGCGCTTCGAGTTCAGCCAGACTAAATTCGTCACCCAGGCCAGCCATCATTTTTTCCTGAATACTATTTTCCAGCCGCAACTCATATAGTTTACGCTCAAACAGCATCCGATTGAACAGATGATTTGGCACATTTTCGGGAGCCGTTACATAACGGGAAGGCTGCCTTAAAACGATTTTTCCAACCTCGTCAATATAGCCCATACGAAATGAGATTGACGAAACGTGTCCCTCTCCTGTGGCCCGCAAACTGAGAATAAACCGTTTAAAACCGGGTGGAACGTTGGTCTGGTCGGGATGCCAGATCATAGATGGGTTGAACAATGCAGCCGATTCAAGCGAGTATTCCATGGTGAAATACGCACCCAACAGTAGCTTCCTATCTTCGGTAAGCGGTTCATCTGTTAACAAATGGCTCTTTATTTGCTCAAATCGGTTTAATAAAAATCGTTCAAGTTTATAATGGCGACCACCAAATTCCCGAATAACTTCATCAAGTTTTTGTTCGGCTTCTTCATCGGTCATACCGCCAACCCGAGCGACGATTTTCAGTGTTCGGGTTGTACTTCCCAAATCGAAAGGACGAAACAGAACACGAGTCGGGTCGGGCCGAAGAACAATGCCAGTGCGAATGGCTTTTATACTCATTAGTATCAATAAGTTAGTAAGTAATCGAATAGCAGGCAACAAATTCTAAGTGCATGTACAGTAAATATTACTTGACATAACACGTACTCTTTTACAACTTGATCACGCACTAACTTATTATCCTTCCTTTAGCTACTCATTCATCAAAGCGGGCATAAATACATTTACCGGTTTTGATTTAGGCAGTTGTTTTTGCACGGTGTAGAGTTCGGCTAAAGCTAATAAATACGACAATGTGGACTCAGCACCCTGATTTTGATTTACGCGATCAATATGCAATCCATCACGACAACCACCCGTTTGCTGGTCATACAGGGGCAAGCCTAAATCATTGAATCCCGAAAACCATTTGAAAATTCGTATGCCCGTGCGATGCCATTCCTCATCACCCGTTATGGCGAAAGCTGCCAGACAGGCCGACAGCGTACTTTGGGCTTCCAGAGGCTGCTGATCAAAATAAGCGCGGGTCTGGCCTTTCGTATAAAAACCATTTGAGCCAATAGGCTGAAAGTGGCTGTTTGGAGCAGTTTGCAAATCTACAAGCCACCGCAACGAATTAAGCCCAAGGCTAACCAGCTGTTCGTTACCCGACCGAATCATAACATGAGCCAGAACGGCATTGTCATACGACAGCGTATTTTCAAACCAGGGCCACTCATCGGTCGCGGTTTCAGTGTAGCGGAATGTTAGTTTATCGAGCAACTGGCGCTCAATATTTTTGGCCAGTCGGTCATCATTAAATTTCTTCTGGTATTCGTAAATACCCAATAAAGCAAAGGCCCAGGAACGGGGCGAGGCCATTGACACTACCGTTGGCAACACCTTCTCAAATAAGCTCATAGCCCACGTAACTGTGTTACGGTCAGATGATTGACCAATACACGTACCAAGGGCCCAAATCGTGCGCCCTGTGCTGTCATCCGAGCCAAACTCTTCGAGCCAGCGCCGGTCGTAACTCATAAAATTACGAAAACGGTGATACTCATCGGTGTAAGCGTGGTTGATAAAGGCGCAGTAATTATCGGCCGCTTTCGCCAGTTTCTGGTCACTCAATCCAGCACTTTGAATAGTCAATGCCAGAATAAGGGCACGAGCGTTATCGTCTGTACAATAGCCTTCTTCATAAAAAGGCAAGTGATGACGGGCATGCTGGATAATACCTGTAGAGTCGGTTAATCGAAATAAATGGTCGAGTCGAAGGGTGGGCAATTTAAAAACTGAACTACTGTGTGCGCCCACTGTGTATACTCCCTGGGTATTGACCGTGCTCATGCGCTCCTGCCGGGCATGGGCAAACGAGTCGGCATAGGTTTGAATTACGCGTTCCCAAATCATCTCGCGACCCATCAGGTAAGCCTTCTTGCGCATCTGATGACGCGTCGATTCGTCGCTAAGCAGGTTGATGATCTCAGTGGCAATGGCTTCTGAATCGCCAAATGGCACCAGAATACCCCGACCATCGGCCAGAAGTTCTTCTGCATGCCAGTAAGGTGTGGAAACTACGGCTTTCCCGCATCCAAATGCGTATGATAACGTTCCCGACGTAATCTGCGCCGGATTTAAGTAAGGAGTCAGGTAAATATCAGCGGCCCCCAAATATTCCAGCAGACCATCTAACTCAACAAACTGATTATAGAACCGCACATGATCGCGAACACCACAATCGCTGGCCAGTTTTTTCAAGCTGTCACGATAGGCTTCGCCTTCATTTTTCACCAGATTCGGGTGTGTAGCCCCCAACACCATATAGACTACATTCGGATACTGCTCCACAATGCGGGGCAAAGCCCGAATCACGTTTTCAATGCCTTTATTAGGCGATAGCAGACCAAATGTCAGCAGTGTTTGCTTGCCCTCCATTCCGAATTTATCCTTATAAAAATGCGGATCGACAAAGGGCATATTGGGAATACCATGCGGGATAAGGTCGATTTTCTCTTCAGGAATTTCGTAAATATTTATCAGAAAATTCCGACCCTTCTCCGACATACAAACCACCCGCGACGACAAATCGGCTATGCTTTTCAGCACGAGCAACTGGTCTTCATTCGGGTCTTTCAGGATCGTATGAAAGGTAGTTACGATGGGCATCGTAAGGTTGCGCAAGAGAGTCAGAATATAATTGCCAGCCGGTCCCCCATAAATGCCATATTCGTGTTGTAAGCAGACAACATCGACATCTTTTGAATTCAGAAACTCGGCCGCTTTGCGGTAAGCTGCCTGGTCATGCTGGTAGAAATCATACCGTACTTCACCCGGATAGTCATAGCCTTCGGGTGTGTCATTAACCGATACAACCAGCGCTTTAGAGTCTGAAATAAACGAATTATATGAGTTATATAGATCAGAAGTGAAGGTAGCAATGCCACATTGACGGGGCAGGTAGTCGCCAATAAAAGCTACATTCTTAGGATTATTGCCCCATACTGGTGCGTCCGTTTCTGCCTGATCAGCATTCCGATAGGATGTCATACCGGGGCGGTTCATATGAGTTATCATAACCGGTGAGTTAGCAAATGAAGAATATTGTAATGTCTATATGTATAATCAATTTAGAGAGCCTTTTGTTTGGTTTAACGAAATGTTTTAATCGTATCGTTACTTATTTATATACGATAAGCAAATATTATAATCTCAATCATAACTTTTAGCCTATTTTCTATTGAAAATGACTTATAATTTTCCATTCGTCAAAATAGCCGCGCCAATCGGGAGCAGAGTCTATACTTGAGAAAGTTATCTGTCCTGATTTTCCGGTAGATAAGAGTCATTCAAACAAACCAGTGTCCTATTTCTAACCTCCATTCCCATTACCAACCCGCCAGCGTTTGTACGTACCTTTCGGGGCTTATTCCGCGTTAATCAGATATGATTTGGCATCGTATTTCCTCGCTTATTTTAAAAAGTAGAATAGCCTTACTAATTACTGTGCTGCTCGGCACAGCCTTCATGGGGTATCAGGCCAGTAAGGTCAAACTTTCTTACGAGTTGGCCAAAATCCTGCCCGTTACAGATCCCGACTATCGACGATATGAAGCCTTTAAATCGCACTTCGGGCAAGATGGCAGCGTTATGGTGCTCGCTATTGAAACCGACAGTATGTACCAGCTCAAGTTTTTCAACGACTGGTATGCATTGAGTCAGAAAATCCGGCAGATCGACGGCATAAAAGATGTTGTATCAAATGCCAATCTCTACGGCATTATCCGCGACAATTCGGCTCATACCTTTCGTGTTCGGCCCCTTATTGCACGACCACTCACGACCCAGATTGGTTTGGATAGCCTTCGTAAACAAATTGCAGCATTGCCTTTCTACCGGGGTTTAGTTACTGACAGCAGTGGTCAGGCGCACCTGATGGCGATCACCTTCGATCAGAAGGTAGTAAACACGAAAAACCGGATTGCCCTTGTCCGGCAAATCGAAGCCGTAGCCGATTCATTTGGCCAACGACATATGCTGTCGGGTTCCGCTGGCTTATCTGATGGTTCACGATCCGATGGTTCAGTACACATGTCAGGCATGCCCTACATTCGCACGGAATTTTCGGCAAAAGTCAGCAAAGAAATGTTTCAATTTCTTGGACTCGCATTCCTGGTGACGGCTTTGATTTTGTTTTATTTTTTCCGGTCGCTAACTGTCGTACTAACGGCAATGGCCGTGGTGGCTGTGGCCGTAATTTGGGCAACTGGCTATATTGTTTTACTGGGTTACGATATCACACTGCTGACAGGTCTGATTCCACCCTTGATCATAGTCATTGGCGTACCGAACGCTGTTTTTCTGCTTAATCGCTACCACGAAGAATTGAACCGGGGACGCAGTCAGCACGAAGCCTTAACGATTTCAACGGAGAAAGTTGGTGAAACGACCTTCTTCGCCAACATTACGACGAGCATCGGCTTCTTCGTGTTTTATTTCACAGGAAGCCCCCTCCTACTGCAATTTGGTCTGGTGGCTGCGTCTGGCATTATGACAACGTACTTTATATCACTCATCCTTATACCCCTCATTTTCAGTTACTTATCGACTCCAACGGCCAAACAGCGCGGCCACTTGGATCGTCGACAAGTGAGTCTTTTCCTTAACTGGATTGACCAACTGGTGCACACCCGCCGACCGGCTATTTATACGTTTATTGGCCTTGTAACGGTCGTTTCTATTGTGGGTGCCTTACAGATCAATCCCATCGGTTACCTCGTGGATGATTTACCCAAAAACGACCCGATTTATACCGACCTGAAATTTATTGAAAGTCGGTTTAAGGGCGTAATGCCTTTTGAGGTGAGTATTGATGCCAAACGCCCCGGCCGTGTGCTAACGCCCCAGACATTAACTAAAATTAAGTTGCTCGAACGTGAATTTGGCAATTATACCGAATTCACCCGGCCACTATCCATAGTCGAAGCGGTTAAATTTCTCTATCAGTCCTACCGCGGGGGCGATCCCAAATATTATGCCTTGCCTGGTGCTCTTGAACTTAGTCAGTTAGCGAGTTATGCCCCGCAGTTAAAGGGAGCTAAGAACTCAAGTGGAGGTCTGGCGTTCAAAGCCTACATGGACAGTACATTTCAATATACCCGTATTAGTTTTCAGATGCCTGATGTTGGCACGGTTCGCACGACGCAACTGTTAAATGAACTCCAGCCCAAAGCCGATTCTATTTTCAATATAGACCGGGAAACGGGCAAGCGCACAGCGGCCACCGAGCAGTATGACGTACACATTACGGGCAACAGCGTGGTTTTTACGCGAGGTAACGATTACCTGCTCACCAATCTCGCTGAAAGCACATTGCTGGCTATTCTGCTGGTTTCTGCTATTCTGATTATTCTATTACGCGATATTCGCCTGAGTCTGATTGCTATTTTGCCAAGCGTCGTGCCCCTGATTGTGACAGCCGGGATTATGGGCTTCTGCGGTATTCACCTGAAACCGTCAACCATTCTAATTTTCAGTATTGCTTTTGGCATATCGTCCGATGGCACAATTTATTTCATAACGAAATACCGTGATGAGTTGCG
>JANXVQ010000180.1 GCA_025351545.1 Spirosoma sp. | reverse complement strand
TATTGGTAATTTAATGCGGGTAAACTTTCGTCGGCTTGTGGCAGTGTTAGTGCCAGTTCCTGCACATCGGCAGTGTGTTCCCACGGTTTTTGTTTGCGTATGGCTTTTAGAGCTGTATTTATAACTATTCGTTTTAACCAGGCTTCCAGTGGGCACTCAAATCGAAATGAATCTATGTGCCGGTAAATCTTTACAAATGCATCCTGTAGAACATCTTCAGCTTCATCGGGGTCGTGTATATACCGTTTACAAACGACAAAGAGCTTCCCGGCAAACCGCTCATAGAGCTGTCGCTGCACAATTCGGTCCTGCCGTCGGCACCCTTCAACTAATTCGTATTCATCCTGCATAGCAACGTTGACAATCCAATGACCTCATTTATACTCAAACAGTTGGAAGCAGAGTAAAAAAAATGCATTCATTTAGAGTAATAGTCGCTCTTATGCAACACCGGGCTAAGACCCGGTGCAATAAAATTGGATGCATTGCACCGGGTTTTAACCCGGTGTTGCGTAAAGTTGCTCATCAGTACGTTTAACGTATGTATCGCAACTGTTGATACGAAGTCTCCGATACTAGTATTAATAGTTAATGTTGGATATTTTATAGATATGTATCTTTGATACACCTTACTAATAACTACAGATGAATCGTCGTGATGTATTACGTTACTCGCTTGGCGCGGGGTTTTCTGCGCTGGCATACCCGGCTTTTTCTGAGACAGAAAGAGTGAAAGCCCGATTCAACATTGGCGCCTGCGATTGGTCTATTGGCCCGGCGGGCGATATAAAAGCCTTCGATGTTGCCAAACAAATTGGTCTCGATGGCGTGCAAGTAAGTCTGAACACGGATTCTGACCATGACCACCTGCGAAAACCGGAGCTGCAACAATTGGTTAGAGACGCGGCTCGCCGGTCGGGTGTTCGGATCGGCGGGTTAGCCATAGGCTTGTTAAATCAGATTCCTTATAAGTCAGATCCGCGTGCTGAACTATGGGTGCAGGATAGTGTAGATGTGGCAAAAAACCTGGGTGTGAAAAACATTCTATTGGCTTTCTTCTCGAAAAATGACTTAAAGAACGATCCACAGGGTACTAAGGTCGTTATAGAACGGTTAAAAGCTGTGGCCCCGAAAGCTGAAAAGGCTGGTGTGGTTCTCGGAATCGAATCGTGGTTGTCGGCTGCCGAACATCTGGCTATTCTGGATGCAGTTGGTTCGCCCGCTGTAAAGGTTTATTACGACGTTTGTAATTCGTCGGATATGGGTTATGATATTTTTAAAGAAATTCGCGCTTTGGGTAATGATCGAATCTGCGAAATACATTTAAAAGAAAATGGGTACTTACTCGGGCAGGGGAAAGTTAATTTGCCTAAAGTTCGGCAGGCGTTAGACGACATTGGCTACACTGGCTGGCTACACATAGAAGGTGCTGTGCCCAAAGAAAAGCCGATGCTGGAAAGTTACATTGAAAACAACAAGACCGTGCGGTCGCTATTCGTGTGAAAGTATAACGTATATGAAAATCAATAACTTAACAATTGCCCCATTCCCAGTCGTTTTCATAACGCTTGGATTTTTATTCCTGGCCGGACAAACGTTCCGGCCGGATGTTCATCGTCCTACCCCATCGTCCAATAGCGAGCCGCCCCGTCAACGAAGCCTGGTGGTTGGGCCAGATTCGAACTTGCTCTATCTGCCCGACGACCTCGAAGCTACCCTTTGGGCCGAAGCGCCTATGTTTTATAATCCAACCAATATGGACATCGACGCCAAAGGTCGGGTGTGGATTACGGAGGCCGTTAATTACCGAAAATTCAATAACAAACCCGAAGGTCGGCTAGACCATCCGGAAGGTGAACGTATTGTTATTCTGGAAGACACCAACGGCGATGGCAAAGCAGACAACAGCAAAGTGTTTGTAACGGACCCGGATTTAGTGTCGCCCCTGGGCATTGCCGTTATTGGTAACAAAATTATTGTGTCCTGCTCGCCTAATCTGGTCGTTTATACAGATGAAAACGGCGATGATAAACCTGATAAAAAAGAAATTATACTCAGCGGTTTCGGTGGTTTAGATCATGACCATGCCCTGCATGCCGTGGTTGCCGGACCCGATGGCAAATACTATTTCAACACCGGAAACGCCGGGCCGCACACCGTGACCGATAAAGATGGCTGGACACTTCGCTCAGGGAGTTTGTACGTTGGCGGAACACCCTACAGCAAAGTTAATCACGGTAACCAGGTGAGCGATGATGGACGCATCTGGACTGGCGGCATGGCGCTGCGCATCAATCCCGATGGTTCTAATTTAAAAGTGATGGCGCACAACTTTCGTAATAATTACGAAACAGCGCTGGATTCTTACGGGAACATGTGGCAAAACGACAACGACGATCAGGTTGTGGCCTGCCGCACGAGTTTTCTGATGGAAGGCGCAAACGCCGGATATTTCAGTGACGATGGCACTCGGTACTGGCAAGGCGATCAGCGCCCCGGTCAAACGATTCCAATTGCACACTGGCATCAGGAAGATCCCGGCGTAATGCCTGCCGGTGATATTACGGGAGCTGGTTCGCCCACAGGAATGGTTATGTATGAGGGCGATGAACTCGGGCCGCAATATCGGGGTATGTTGCTCAGCGCCGAAGCGGGCCGCAACGTGGTTTTTAGCTATAAACCCGAGCCTTCAGGAGCGGGCTATCGGTTACCCCGCACCGATTTTATCAGTACATTTCCTCAGGTTGATCCTAATTACAAATGGGATGCCGCCACCACTGACACGCGTAAATGGTTTCGCCCCAGCGATGTAGCCGTGGGCCCGGATGGCGCCATTTACATTGCCGATTGGTATGATCCCGTTGTGGGTGGTCATCAGATGCAGGACCACAAAGGCTATGGTCGTATTTATCGCATTACGCCCAAAGGTAAAACCCTGAAAGTCCCTAAACTAGATTTACGGACAACACAAGGGCAGATTGCCGCGCTCCTTAACCCTGCCGTAAATGTTCGGATGCTGGGGTTTGACGCTCTCGCCGAGCAGGGAGAAAAAGTCGTTGAACCCGTAATGGCTATTCTGGGATCGTCGAACCCGTACCACCGCGCACGGGCTATTTTCCTGTTAGCTCACCTTGGAGCCGAAGGGCAATTTGAGGTCGAGCGATTGCTCAAAGCTGTTGACGCGCCTGTTCGGATGGCGGCATTTCGGGCGCTGCGCAGCATTACACCCGAAAATTCTAAGTCGATTCCGGCTCTCACAGCTTCACAACGGGCTTTATTGCCACTCATGGGCAATTTGTCTACTGATCGAAGTGCTGCTGTTCGGCGCGAAGTTGCCATTGCCCTGCGCGATGTACCCTTCGAAGATTGCCGGTTTATATTAATGAATTTGGTGAAGGGCTATGATGGGCAAGACCGTTGGTATCTGGATGCGCTCGGGCAGGCAGCTGATGGGAAAGAAGAAGCCTTATTTTTTGACCTTCGTCAGACGATGCCCCAGGACGCGGTCGAATGGGATCAGCGAACGGCCAACCTTGTTTGGGAGTTTCATCCGCCATCGGCCGTAGCGATGCTGAAAAAACGTGCCGAAGCGCCGTCGCTCACGGCCGAAGCCCGAAAACAGGCCATTGTAACCATGGGATTTATTAAAACTCCACAAGCGGCAAAGGCAATGGTCGACTTATCGAAGTCGGCAGATAAATCTATTGCTGACCAGGCTATCTATTGGATGAATTTTCGACGTAGTAATGACTGGGCGAAATTTCTGAACTGGGAAGAAATAATGCCCACAAAGGTCTCAATGGAAGAGCAGAAAATGCTGACGAATAGGCAAGTACTGTTAGACGAGTACAAAACTGACGTTGAGAAACGAAAAATGGCTTTGGAAATGGCTCGAGACCCGGAAGGCGGTAAAATTCTGGTTGGGCTGGCAGCCGATAAAAAACTGTCGGATAAATTAATCAAAGCTGTAACCGCAACGATTCTGAAAAACCCGGATCAGAGCGTTCGGACAATGGCGAAAGATTATTTTCCGGCTAAAAAAGAAGCCTCAATTGTGGTCGAAACGGCTCCCGTTGTTATAACTCCCGCTCAGCCGCAACCGGCAGCTTTTGAAGCAACACCTATCAAAACGGCTAATGTTGTAATGACACCTGGTTCAGACCCGGAAATCACGCAGATTGCCATGCTAACGGGTAACGAAAATGTAGGCCGAACGCTCTTTAAAACAAATTGTGCTACCTGTCACCGGCATGGTCAACAAGGCAATGATATTGGCCCGGAATTGACGAAGATTCACCAGAAACTTGACAAAAACGGCCTGTTAGAGGCTATCGTACACCCAAGTTCTGGCATTGTCTTTGGCTACGAACCCTGGTTGATTACGACAAAAAAAGGACAGACTTTTTACGGCTTTCTGGTAAGTGATAGTGATCAATCGGTGGTGATAAAAGGCATTAAGGGATATAAGCATACGATTCCAACCGAGCAGGTTTTCTCACGTCGCCAATATAAAAGCAGCCTTATGCCCGACCCTGCCGCGATGGGCCTAAACAACCAGCAACTGGCAGATTTAACGGCCTTTTTGCTAAAGCAATAATTCTGGCTAAAAACCTATAAGGTTTTCAAAACCTTATAGGTTTGCTCATTTTACGGTATAGCCCTGCCTTTTTAATTCCGAAGCCGTGAGGTTGACAATATTTACATCCAGTTTAATTGGGGCCAATGGTGTATTGGTCGTGTCGGTTTTGACCGCAACAATAGCGTCTATTATAGCCATTCCCTTAAAAACCTGTCCAAATACAGTATAGTTATCGTCTAGCCGGGCGAGTCCTTTTTTGCTCTGTACAATATAGAACTGGCAACCAGCGGAGAGCTTTTCCGGATTATTGTCGCGCCCGGCGCCAACGGCTCCGTATACGTGCCGTATATTCTTATTGAACTCAGGTTTCAGTAAATAAGGTGATCCGGCAAAACCCGCTGGCGTATCGGGACAGCCGCCCTGCGCGACAAAATTATTAATTACCCGATTGAAGGTAAGCGTATCCCAGTAGCCTTGGTTGGCAAGTTTCATAAAACTCGCTTTATGGGTAGGCGTTTCATCATACAGCCAGAAAAGCACCTCGCCCATGTTTGTTTTGATCTGGCCTACCGGATAGGTTTTCTCAATCTTTGGGGACGTAGAAAAGGAAAGAATGTAGGCCAGGAGTAGAATAGTAGGCATAGCATCGATAATTAAATAATTCGGGTTGGGATAAAGATAAATAAGGAAATACAAAATGATCCTTATTAAACCCTTTTATACGAATCAGAATCATAGTAGCGAACGTTGTGGAAAAGCACCTGTATATTCATCCATTCCACCAATTCACTTCCGCCATAAATTATGCATTCTTATTTGTCTGTTTTCTTTGTATTTATTGCCCTGGCCGCATCGGCGCAAAATCGCTCGCAGCCCGACTATGCCCGCGACTGGAAACGTGCCGATTCACTGGCGGCTAAAGGATTACCTAAGTCAGCGCTGGGCATTGCTAATCGGATTTACAAGGAAGCCAAAGCCCGGAAAAACTATCCGCAGGTAGCCAAGGCCGCCATGCACCGCCTGATTTTTCGGAGTTATTCGGATGAGAATGCCTACGTGGAATTAGTGAAATCTGTTCAGGCTGACATAACTGATACGCCTGAACCGGCAAAGTCGGTCTTGCAGTCGGTGCTGGCCGATATGTACTGGCAATATTTCCAGCAGAACCGCTACAAATTTTATAATCGCGCCACGGTAGGCAGGGCCTCGATAGGCCGGACCGCGACTGGCAAAACTGCGCCCGGCACAGACCCAAACAAACCCACAAACCTGGCTGATTCAACGGCTAATTTTACGACTTGGGATGCTCACCAGCTTATTGATGCCGTAACAACGGCTTATCTGGCATCGGTGCAGGACAAAAAATTGCTTCAGAAAACACCCATTGCAGGGTATGATGCGCTACTCGACAAAGGCGATGCCGATGCACGGCCACTTCGCCCGACACTCTACGACCTGTTGGCTCATCGGGCCATCGACTTTTTTAAGAATACCGAACCCGACCTGTTGAAACCCGTTTTTAAATTCGAGTTAGACCAGCCCAACTACCTGGCCGGGCCGGACGTATTTGCCAAACTAACTATTCAAAGCAGGGATTCGCTATCGGGCCGTTATCAGGCTTTGCGACTCTATCAGCAACTGTTGGCCTTTCATCTGCCGGACAGTAGCCCCGATGCTCTGGCCGATGCCGACGTACTGCGACTGGCGTTCGTACATCAGCATAGTGTTGTGCCGAACAAAGATTCACTATATCGGCAAATCCTTGAAAAACAGATTTCTGTAGTCAAAAATCAACCTAGCGAAGCGGTATACACTTATCAATTAGCTGAGTTTTTAGCAGATCATGACGCCCCTATTCGTCCGTTGGACGATGGCGATGAGACTACTTCGGAACTGGCTTCTGAGAATCCTTCCCGCTGGAATAAAAAACAAGCCGTTGCTATTTGTCAGGATCTAATCAAACGGTTTCCGAAAACACTGGCCGCAAAGCAGGCTGCTCAATTAATAAATCGGTTGTCACGTCCAAGTTATTCGGTGCAGATCGAACAGGTCAATGCGCCAAACCAACCGTTTCGGGTCTTCGTGAATTACCAGAATGTTAGTAAAGTATTGTACCGGATTGTTAAGGTGAGCACAGCAGAAACGCAAACGTATCGAGACAATGCAGGTGATGACAACCAGAAAAAAAGGCTGTTTGATGCCTTACTGAAACGATCCCAAGTAAGTGAAAAAGCGGTTACGTTACCCGATGACGGCGACATGAATCAGCACTCCGTCGAAATGCCGTTGTCTGGATTGCCAGTAGATCAGTACATTTTTCTGGCCACGATGGAGGATAAATTTCAGGAGAAAATAGAATCGGTGCAGTACACTGCATTTACGGTTTCGTCGCTTGGTTACGTACTGTCGCCCAATAGCAATGCTGAGGTAAATCAAACTATATACGTAACAAACCGACTGACGGGTGAGCCGGAGAAAAAAGCGTATGTGGCATTAATTAGCACCAGGACGCTCGTACCAGTTAATAGCCGTAATTTATTTCAAACGGATGTTGATGGGCGGGCCAGGGTTCCAACAAGCTTGATGCCAGTGCAGACAGGTTTTCAATACATGATTTCGGCTGGCATTGACACGTTACTTTCTGATCAACAGTATCATTACAACTATAATAGTAGCCAAAATGATGAAAAGAACCGGACGTATGCCAAACTCTTCACCGACCGGGCCATCTACCGACCGGGCCAGTTAATCTATGTCAAAGGCTTGCTGTATGATGGCAAAGAAAATCAATTCGCCGTCGTTGCTGACCAGAATGTAACCGTAGAATTCCTCGATCAGAATGGCGAACGCATAGCCCAACAAACCCTAAAAACCAACGAGTTCGGTACGTTTTTAGCCAGTTTCACCGCTCCGGTTGGTCGACTAACGGGTGTGATGACGTTACGGATGCCCGATGGCAGCACATCCATTCGGGTGGAAGAATACAAGCGTCCAACGTTCGAGGTGAAGGTAAAACCCATAAAACAATCGTTTAAATTAGGGCAGACGGTGACGCTTGCAGCCGAAGCCAAAACTTTTTCGGGCGCGGTTGTCGATGGGGCCGATGTACGTTATCGGGTAGTGCGAAAACTCCGGCAGCGTTGGGATTGGTGGTCCATGTTCGGGAAGGGAGGTTCCCGAAACACAAACCAGACCGAAATCGCCAGCGGAGTTACCCAAACGAATGCGCAAGGGGCTATCAGCATTGCCTTCACAGCTATACCCGATCTGGCAAAACCTCGTCAGGATAATCCCATTTTTGAGTTCGACATAACAATTGACGTAACAGATAAGGCGGGCGAAACCCGTAGCGTAACGCAAACACTCTCAATCGGGTACTCGGCCCTGCAAGCCAGTTTATCTATTCCGGTGCAGATAGAAATTGATAAACCGACTACATTTTCTGTAAAAGTCACGAATCAATCGGGGGAGAAGGTGTCGGCAACCGGGCAGTTGACAATTTATCGGCTGAAACCACCGACCCGGCCCTTGCGGAACCGTTTGTGGAGTCGCCCGGATCGCCAGCTATTGAGTCAGGCGGAGTTTGAGCGGCTGTTCCCAAATGATTTGTTTGCCAATGAAAACGATCCGCGTTCCTGGCCTAAAGGCGAAATTGTACAACAGCAATCGATTAAAACGTCAACCGATTCGCTCATTAAACCAGATATGAGCCGCTTTGCTCCCGGCGAATATGTTGCTGAACTAACAGTTACAGATTCATTGGGAGAATCGACTAAAGACCGGGCATTTTTCGCCGTTGTAAACGACAAACAGCCCGTGGCCTCCGCCCGGGCTGATAGCTGGGTGCAAGTACGAAAAGCCACTGCCGAACCGGGCGAAGAAGCCGTTTTCTGGGTCGGGAATAGCCAACCCGGCTGGGTATTAATGACCATAGAAGAAAAGAAGAAGATCGTCCGGCAGGAGTGGCTGAAAACCGATGGTCGGCCCCGGCGCGTGGCTTTGCCTGTTGCCGAAAAGCAGCGTGGCGGCTTTGCGGTGCATTTTGCTATGGTACAAAACGGGCGACTTTATCAGAAATCGCAGGAGATTACAATCCCATTTACCAACAAACAACTTCAGATTGCGACCCAGACATTCCGGAATAAACTCAAACCCGGCGAACGTGAAGAATGGACATTGACCATTAGCGGGATAGATAAAACCCCTGCCGAATTGGTTGCTACCCTCTACGATGCATCGTTGGATACCTTCGGTCAGCTTGACTGGCCCACATCGTTTTATCAACCTTATTCACCCGCTTTCTACGGCTGGCAATCGGGTAGTTTTACGGCTCGATCAACCAACCCTCTCGTTTATCGTTACAAACCGGAGCCAATTGTGCCTACTCGACGGTATGATCAGTTGATTCAGATTCCGGGAGACCGAAGGGGAAGTGCAGCAGGAATGGCGATGGCTAAAGGAGGAGCCGCCCGGATGATGGCTGCCCCGATGCAACAGGATCGAGTCGCTTTTTTGCCGCTCGAAGTAAAGGCTGATGAAGAGGTCCCAGAGGAAGTTGGTGCAAGTATCCTCAAAGCTACAC
>JANXVQ010000128.1 GCA_025351545.1 Spirosoma sp. | reverse complement strand
CCACCCTGATTTTCCAGGTAGATCGATGCAAACTGATTGACCGTAAACTCTTCGGCTCCTTTCAATTCATCATCTTTCAGCACATCGCTAAGCGGTTTACCTGCAAACGACACATAATCGGTAAATCGTTTATTAATAATACTCGGCATCTGCTTGCCTAGCTCATCTTTAAAGGCCAATGGATACCAGTCATTTCCTCGGTTGTAAGCAATGATCTGCTCTGTGCTCTGGTTATTGTCAACATCCTTGACCCACATTCGTAGCTGCGAATCAGGCGTTTTGCGAAGCTTGGTGTTCGTACCAATGTTGCCCGCCATCAGATCAATGTCGCCGTCGTGGTCAAAGTCGGCGGCAATAACGCGCTGGTAGAGACCATTTAATGGCGTTTCGTCTTTAGTACTAAGATTGACTTCGGATAAGTGGCCCTTGTCGTTAGCGAAAATGCGAACAGGCATCCAGTCACCCACCAGAATCAGATCCTGATCTTTGTCTCCATCATAATCGGCCCAAACGGCATCGGTAATCATGCCCGCTTTGCGCAGGCCAGTAGACAACTTTTCGGTTTTATCGGCGAAATGCCCTTTCCCATCATTGATAAGTAAGTAGGAATTTGGTGATTTACCATAACCGAAACCCACTACACGACCGCCAACGAATAAATCAAGATCGCCATCATGGTCAATGTCAACTGGGCGAACACAGCTTTTATTGTCGTACATCGGCGGTAACGCATTTGCCGAACGGCTGAAATTTCCCTTCCCATCGTTGAGGTACAGGCGATCAAGCTGCTCTGGCATTTTATCATAAAACTCATTACCTCCCGATACGACATATAAGTCTAAATCTTTGTCACCGTCAGCATCGAAAAAGGCGGCATCCACATCTTCATACGTAGAATCCGCTACGAAAACGGGTTGACTGCTGGTTTTAAACCGACCATTTGCCTGTTGAAGTAGCAAACTACCCGCCTGCCACTTAGCTCCACCCGCATACATATCGTCCTGGCCATCGCCATTAACGTCGCCGATAGCCAGGTGCGGCCCCTCGGTCGACACTTTAAACGGCATAAGCGACTCGCGGACGAAGTCAAAATAATCGGTATTTTCGTGATGTTGGTAGGGTATGGAATCAACAGTTGTTACATCGGCAAAAAGTGGATGTATTGGCGGAACGGTATATCGAAAGTTTGTTCCATCTAGTTTGGCATCGATCTGTTTCAGCGTCAGCGATTGATTCGTCTTTACGTTCGTGCGAACTTCCATCCGCTGGTTTGGCCAGATTACGATCAGCGAATCAATAGTTTCCTGTTTTCCTAATCCAAATAGTAACTCGGGGGCTACCGACGATTCGAAGCCCCGTGTCGGCATTAGTTGCTGTACCTGCTGAATCGGCGAACCCGTTGTGTTCTTGCCATAGTTGATAATTACCTTCGCCCCTACCCCGAACGTGTTCGGTGCATCGCCTTTCAGCTTTATTGTCAAATGTTCATTGTCAGGAAAGATAGTATTCGCATCGTTGCGATAAATCCCGGCCGGATCGTCGATATTGTTTGTAATCAGGTCAAGGTCACCATCATTGTCAAGATCAGCATAAGCGGCACCGTTCGAGTAATTGGGCACCTCAAAACCCCAGGCGATAGATTTGTCTTCAAAACGCAAGGAAGGGGTTCCTCGATATAAATAGTTATGAACTTTACCTTCGGGCATCAGCTTAGTGGCTCGTTCGTCGAGCGACCGCGATGTTTCCATCGCGTAGCGCAGCGAATCATCCGCAGCAAACTTCACATAGTCGAGGTTATTGGGCCGATGGACAATACCGTTCGTAATAAACAGGTCTTTTATACCATCGTTGTCGTAGTCGGCCAATAACGGCGACCAGCTCCAGTCGGTTGCCGCTACGCCCGCCATAGCGCCAATATCCATGAACTTCTTGCCGGAGAGACTTAGCTGAAGACAATTTCGGCTATATTGATTCATGTAGCCGTACGCCAGTTTGTACAGATAAATATCAAGTGGATCTTCACCCAATGATGATTTCTCAATCGTTTCATCTTCGGGATACATATCGAGCGTAACGACATCGGCAAACCCGTCATTATTGATATCGGCAACGTCGTTGCCCATTGAGAAACGGCTGGTATGCTGAAACGCCTTTTTCCCGCTTTCTGTAAATGTCCCGTTGTGATTGTTGACGTAATAGTAGTCGTCCTCATGAAAATCGTTCGAGATATAAATATCCTCCCAACCGTCATTGTTCATGTCTGCTACCGAGATTCCCAGCCCGTAGCCCATTGCAGCACCCAAAATACCAGCCCGCTCACTTACGTTTATAAACCGAGCGATTTTTCCGGCTGGTGTTTTTCCTGTTTTTGATACAATTTGATTTTCGTACAGATAATCGCCCGATTCATTATTGCGAAGATTCCGCGCTGAGACACGGTCATAACTGCGGGACGTGTGAATAGCGTGGTTGAGTAGGTAGCAATCCAAATCGCCGTCGTGGTCATAATCAAAGAAGGCGGCCTGGGTCGAAAATCCGGTAAAGTCCAGACCATAGTCGGCGGCTTTCTCCGTAAAAGTCTCGTCGCCGTTGTTAATATACAACTCGTTGGAGCCTTCCTGCCCCCGAAAATTCCCTACGGCACAAACGTAGATATCGAGCAAACCATCGCCATTGACATCGGCCATTGTGGAGCCGGTTTGCCAATCGGCAAAGCCTTCAACACCTGCCTTTTCGGTTATATCTTCGAACTTAAAATTTCCTTTATTGAGGTATAATTTGTTCTTACCCTGGTTAGAAACAAAGTACAGATCCGTTAGGCCATCGTTATTGATATCGCCCGCAGAAACACCTCCTCCGTTATAAAAATACAGATAATCGAGAATATTAAGTTTCTCGGTGGGCAACAAATGGTTTACAAAACTCACCCCGGTTTGGGTGGAGTCGAGTGTCTGGAAAAGTTGTTTTTCAGATTTGAAAGGGTTACAACTCATCAACGCGACAGCGCCAACAAACAGAAATAAAGTAATTCGTTTCATCATTTATCATTAACCCCTTACCATTTTTTTACTTTCCAGTGAGATTGAAAATCTGTGCCCGGTCGTTGTTTTTAGCCAGAACGATTTGCCCTTGTGCCAGCCGGGCTATACGCCGAACCTGCCCCCGCACAAAGAAGCCCGAAACAGTCGGATTAATGGATTCATAGTTAATCGTGCCATCGACCGCTTTTCCTTTATTGCGTAACAGTACCCCGTAACTAGCGTCATAACGCCCGATTTCGGGGAGTACGTCCAAAAAGTTGCCTGTCAAGACGAGATCGGTGCGACCATCGTGATCATAGTCTGTGAAAAGCACCCCACAAACGGGCGAAAACTGGGCTTCGGCCGGTAGTGGCTGGAATGTCAGATTTCCCTTTCCATCGTTCAAAAGAACAGCCGTTGTTCCCATGAAGGATTGCTTGACAATGGCCTGCTTCAATTGATCCTCGTCAAGCATCTCATTGATTTTTTTGCCCGCATAGTCATGGAACTTCACATACTTTTTCTTGATCGTAGGCATGGCTTTCTGCAAGTCCTGTTTCAGCACCATCGGATACAATTCGCCGGTTTCGTCGGCACAGTTAATAATTTGTTCGACGGTGCCGTTATGGTCAAAGTCGCCAACATAGAGTTCGGCAGGTGTGGTTTGCGTTGCCTTAATGCGGGAGTTTGTGCCTAGATTCCCAATAACAAGGTCAAGGTCACCATCGCCATCGGCATCACCCGCTTTTACGCAGTTCCACCAGCCATTGGTTTTCAAAACGTCTCCTTTGGCATTTTTAATGGCCAATGCCGGATTCTGAATCAGTTTTCCGTGTTTGTTCTCGAATATCTTTATGGGTTCCCAATCACCAACGATAACCAGTTCAGGGTAGCTGTCTCCGTTGAGATCGGCCCAGGTAGCTGATGTTACCATGCCTAACTGCTCCACGTCGGGCAAAGACCGCTTCGTGTAGTTTTTAAAGTTTCCGGTGCCATCATTAGTGAGTAAATAGCTGGGTGGGTTTTGCCCGTATTTCCCCGGAATCAGTCGGGAACCAACAAACAAATCAATATCGCCATCCCGATCAAAGTCGGCGGCAGCTACACAGGAACCGCTTGCTTTCAAGTTTGGCAAAGCTGTTTCTGAACGGGCAAAACCGCCTTTTCCATCGTTTATGTACAATCGATCCAGCAAGTCGTCGGACTCCTCGCTAAATTCGTTGCTGCCAGATACAACATAAAGGTCAAGGTCTCTGTCGCCGTCGGCATCGAACAAAACAGCGTCCACAGCTTCATAAGCTGTGTCCTGACGCATTAAAATCGGCGTTTTATCGACAAACCGACCGGCGGATTGCTGCAAAAACAGGTGGGCAGGTTGTCCACTGGCTCCGCCTAAAAATACATCCTCCAGGCCATCGCCATTTACATCACCGGTTGCCAGAGCGGGG
>JANXVQ010000106.1 GCA_025351545.1 Spirosoma sp. | reverse complement strand
GTCGGGTTTGTGGTGGTGTCGGGTTTGTGGTGGTGTCGGGTTCTTAAACCCGACGCTATTGCTGACGCGAGTATGTCGGGTTTGAGAACCCGACACCACCACCTGGCCACACAAGAACCCGACATTACTTTGTCGGCCCTAAAAATGTTGTCTCGATCTGGTCTACAACTTCGTCGTTCACTAGTATGTCGAGGTGAAGGGGGGTGCTGGTTTCGCGGATCATTTTTTCGGGCAAGTCGATAAAAAACATACCCTTGGTCAATGTCCCGGCCGGAATCAGCGAAAGCGGCTGGACAAATCGCAGCCTAGCATCGGGACGATTTAATCGAAAACGAACGGTTTGCGGTCGATACGTTTTGTTAACCACTTCTACCAGATACAGATTCGATACGTTACCGCCCAACTCGTGCTGAAACAATTGCCCCGGTGCCCGAAGTACGGTTACGTCTATAATCGAACGGCTGACAAGCAGAAAGCCCATAACACCCAGTAAAGCTGTGAGTATCAGACTGTAGGCTAGTATTCGGCCAGAAAATCGAAACGACTTCCCTTCCTCGATACCCCGCTGCGAGTCCATCCGAATCAGGCCCAGTGGCCGGTTGATTTTGGTCATTATGCTATCACAGGCGTCAACGCAGGCCGTGCAGTTAATACATTCCAATTGCGTCCCGTTGCGGATGTCGATGCCCATCGGGCAGACCTGCGCGCAAAGTTTACAGTCGATGCAGTCCCCTTTTGAATGCATCACGGGTGCAATGGTCAACTCCGATTTATTCAGCTTTCCGCGTGGTTCGCCCCGGACATAGTCATAGGCAACAATCAGCGAGTTTTTGTCCAGCAGAACGCCCTGTAGCCGTCCGTATGGGCAAATAGTGTTGCAAACAACTTCGCGCAGCCAGGCAAAAACGAGATAGAATACGCCGGTAAACACCAGAATCATCGCTAACCCCACTACGTGCTCAGCCGGATTATCCGTGATGAGTGTTATCCATTGGTCACGCCCGATGATGTAGGCCAGAAACGTATTGCTGATGGCGAATGAAATCAGGAGAAAGACACTATGCTTGAGGCCCTTTTTCATTATTTTTTCCGTCGTCCATGAACTGGCGTCAAGTCGTTTTCGAGCGGCAGGATTTCCTTCGATCCAGCCTTCGATTTTACGAAAAACCATTTCCATAAAAATCGTCTGCGGACAGGCCCAGCCGCACCACACCCGCCCATACACGACCGTAAACAGGGCAATGAACACAATGAACGTAATTAGCCCAAAGGCGACCAGGTAAAAATCCTGCGGCCAGAACGTGACACCAAAAAAGATAAACCGGCGCTCAAGTACATTGAACAGAAACAGTGGGTGCCCGTCGATCCACACAAACGGCCCGGCGAACAGGATCGTCAATAGCACTATGGCCACGATTGTACGCCATCGAGTAAATCGCCCTGTGGTGCTACGTGGGTAAAGCCACCGCCGACCACCCGACGTATCAGCCGTTGGCAATGTATCGCGAAAACTGGATGGTGAAGAGGTTAGGTCAGTACTCATTGTGTTATCGATTAGCGCATGGCCACCGGAGTCGTTTGCACTTCTTTTTCGCCCTGTGGTTCCTTGGCCCCAGCGGGTTTCGAGCCTTGCAGCGACAGGATGTAGCTGGCCAGTTGTTGCACCTGAAGGGGGTTGAGCTGGCGCTTCCAGGAAATCATGCCCTTTTCGGGTACGCCTTCCGTAATCGTGTGAAAAACTGCTTTTACGTGGCCACCGTGCAGCCAGTAGGCATCCGTCAGATTCGGACCGACTTTACCCTCGGCATTAGTCCCGTGACAGGCCACGCAGTATTGGGCAAAAAGCGCATTCCCGGCTCCAATGCTTTTCGCATCTTTCACGAGTGTCACCGTATTTTCATTGATCGACCCCGCTACTTTCTTAATGTAGGCATCCCGTTGTTGCTCGCCAGCCGCCATTTCCTGCGTGTATTCCTGCACCATAATATCGCCCGAACCGATAACGTGGTAAACGATCATGTAGACTACCGCAATGACAATCGTGCTGTAGAACAGCCCCATAAACCAGGGTGGCGTTGGGTTGTCGAGTTCGGCAATACCGTCGTAGGCGTGTTCCATGATCAGGTCTTTTTCCTGACTCAACGAATGGAGGCTCGCCATCCGTTGCCACAGCGGACGTGGATCAACTGGTTTGACAACCGGCTCTGGACCTAACGCTTTTTGAAGAATAACGAGTAGATAGATCGCCACCCCGCCCACCAGTGCCATACCTGCCAGCAGAAAAACAGATAGCATAAGCAACACGAGATCCTGCCCGGTCGAAATGTTCCAGATGGAGTTGACTGACTCCGGGACTAGCCGTCCACTATCGAGAAAAATGAATGCGTTCATAACAGAGGAAGCGGGTTAATCGGTGGAGGAATCATCGAGCGGCATCTGGCTCATTTGCCGGATATAGGATTTATCGACCAGCAGCAAATACAGACCGACCAGTGAGAAAAAGACCAGAAATGTGACGAACGAGCCGACCATATAAATGTCTGCACCGGGGATTTTTGAAATGAATTGCTTGAACATGAGGATGTTAATTGATAATAAATTGTTATCGTGTCGGGTTTGAGAACGGCTGCGGCCGACCGTCAGACACCACAAGTCATCATTCATTGAGTTTTCTTAATGTCCGTGCCCAACCGTTGCAGGTAGGCAATCAGGGCGACGATTTCGCGGTCGGGTTTCACGTTGATGCCGTCTTTAGCGAGTTGATCGCTCACTAGCTTCGCCTGTTTTTGCAGATCGTCGTTGGCGTAATTGATCGTTTGATCATCGTAGGGGACGCCCACTTTTTTCAGCGCCCTTAGCTTAGCCGACGTTAGTGAGACATCGAGTGGTTGCTCCAGAAGCCACGGATACGGGGGCATAATCGACCCCGGCGACATGGACGTTGGGTCGCGCATGTGGTGATAATGCCAGGCGTTTGGGTATTTGCCGCCTACGCGGTGAAGATCAGGGCCGGTACGTTTGCTACCCCACAAAAACGGGTGATCATAGACAAATTCACCTGCTTTAGAGTACTCGCCGTACCGCTCCGTTTCGCTTCGGAATGGCCGAACCATCTGGCTATGGCAATTAACGCAACCTTCCTTAATATAGAGGTCGCGGCCTTGCACTTCGAGCGCCGTATAGGGTTGTACAGCCGCAATTGTCGGTACATTTGACTTGACCATAAACGTCGGCACTAATTCAACCATCGTGCCAATCAGAATGACAACCAACGAGCCAACCAGCAGTTGGATGGGCTTTCGCTCAAACCAGCGATGCCAGTACGTATCGCTACCGGTAGGTATATACGCTTCGGTCAGGGCAGGTGCTTCGGCGGCTTCGTTGGCGAGTAATTTCCCGGTAGCCATCGTCCGAAATAGATTGTATGCCATCAGAATAGCTCCCATCAGATAGAACAGGCCACCAACCGCCCGCATCCGGTGCATGGGTAGCAATTGCAGTGTCGTTTCCAGAAAGCTTGGGTATTTCAGGACGCCTTCGGGTGTAAATTCCTTCCACATCATCCCCTGCGTGAAACCCGAAATGTACATTGGTACGGCATAGAACAGGATACCCAGCGTACCGAGCCAGAAGTGGATACCCAGCAGTTTTTTAGAAAACAACGGGGTTCGGTACATGCGGGGAATTAGCCAGTACAGGATCGCAAACGCCAGAAAACCGTTCCAGCCCAGTGCGCCAACGTGTACGTGTGCCACAACCCAATCCGTAAAGTGAGCGATGGCGTTGACATTTTTGAGAGCCAGCATCGGTCCCTCAAAGGTGGCCATGCCGTAGGCCGTTACGCCCACAACCATGAATTTGAGAATGGTATCTTCCCGAACTTTATCCCAGGCACCACGCAGGGTCAGCAACCCATTGATCATCCCGCCCCAGGAGGGCGCTATCAGCATAATCGAGAAAACAACGCCCAGTGACTGCGCCCAGTCGGGCACTGAATTGTATAATAAATGGTGGGGTCCGGCCCAGATGTAAATAAAAATCAGCGCCCAGAAGTGGAGAATCGACAGTTTGTAAGAATACACCGGCCGATTGGCCATTTTGGGCAGAAAGTAGTACATCATACCCAAAAATGGCGTCGTCAAAAAGAAAGCCACGGCATTATGACCATACCACCACTGCACAAGCGCATCCTGCACACCAGCGTAGACGTAGTAACTTTTGAACAGACTAACCGGCATTTCGTATGAATTGACGATGTGCAGCACGGCCACTGTCACGAACGTAGCGATGTAAAACCAG
>JANXVQ010001005.1 GCA_025351545.1 Spirosoma sp. | reverse complement strand
TTCCATGCCTATCCAAACGCAAAAAAAAGCCGGAATGTTACAGATACGGGCTGATAGTCGACCGCTTTTGGCTACTTATAATTTGTTGTAATAGGCAAATACAGCTAGCAGTCCCTGACTGGATTTTAAGTTTGGTTTCTCAGTTTTCAGGAACGTTTCGACAAGTTCTTTTTTATCGGCCATCAGGTCAAGAATGGTTTTCCTGTTGGGAGAAAACTTTGCTGCCTGTTTCCCGCGAGCTACATACCAATCTGTCTTTTTTATAAATTCATCGTCCTTCGTGCCCGTATTCATTGCCACATTATAATTGGCCTTTTGGACATAGACCGATGGATGCAGCAGTAGACTTAATTTGCCCGTTACGAGTTGGTTAAAGAACCCGGTTAGGCCGTCCAATTGGCCTTCGTATTCGCGAACATTCATAAACCGACTAACGGAGCCGAAGGTATTGTTAATGTCCACATAGCGAACCGCTGTTGACTTTACAGCCCTAATATCCTTTGCTCCGGCCCTGATCTCGACTTCATTAGCTGATAAATCCAGGCGCACCGGCACACCCGCGAGCGAGTCGGCTGTTAAGGATACGCCAAGCCGATTGTAAAACTTTACGTTGCCTGCTTGCCAGGTTGTGTCAAGATAGGGGTCACCGATTAGTTTTCCAGGGTCCCCTTTAATGGAAAATAAGGTAGCATTGTTTGTTGAGTTTAGGGTGGTAAAATTGATCCGGTCGCGGGTGGTTTGGGTCATGTATTCCGTTTGTGCCTGCGAGAAGGCATTCACTGAACTGGCGATAATGCTAATGAATAGGATGAGAAAACGCATAGTGAGGGAAAAGAATGATTTCTGGGGCCAAAGAAACAATTTTATGGCTAAAATAACTTATTTGAATTGATTGTAGCTGGCAAATATTCTTTGGCTAAAATCGCTGGGTGGAGCATGTATTTGCGTATTTTTGGCGGTTAACCCCAATCATCAACCAATCAATCAAGTTCATGACCAAACATTTTCTGACAGCACTTTTTGTGGCTGGTCTGGCTTATTCCTCTGTAGCTCAGACGACGTTTCCGCAAAATGGTGTCTATGATGAACGCCCAGGGCTGTATGCTTTTACGAATGCAACCATCGTCGTTGATCCGCAAACCACTCTCCAAAATGCTACGCTGCTCATTCGCAATGGGCGAGTTGAAGCCGTCGGTACAACGGTTACTTTACCTGCCGGAACTGTTATTGCCGATTTAAAAGGCAAACGAATTTACCCCGCCCTGATTGATATTGACTCCGACTATGGCATGCCGGAAATAACGCGCGGGCCAGGCGGTGGCCGCGGTGGAGTGCCACAATATGAGTCGAATAAGAAAGGAGCTTACTATTGGAATCAGGCCATTCAGCCCGAAAATGATGCGAGTATACTCTTTAAAGCGAATGCCGTAAAAGCCGACGAATTACGCAAACTGGGTTTCGGTGCTGTGCTAACTCACCCGCACGATGGCATTGCACGCGGTACGGGCACGCTGGTGATTCTCGCCGATGATCGTGAAAATACACTGGTTCTCAAACCCAATGCTACGGCCCACTACTCGTTTAGCAAAGGCAGTTCGGCGCAGCAGTATCCAAACTCTATGATGGGAAGTGTGGCCCTGCTACGGCAGGCAATGTATGATGCCGACTGGTATAAGCGGTCGGGTGCTAAAGAGCAAGCCAATATGTCGCTCGATGCGCTTAACCGGACCCAGGCTTTGCCGACTATTTTTGACGCGAATGACAAACTTGGCATTATGCGGGCCGACAAAATTGGAGATGAATTTGGCGTTCAATATATCATACGCAGTACGGGTGATGAATATCAGCGGATCGACGAGGTGAAAGCTACAGGCGCATCGCTCATCGTACCGCTGAATTACCCGCAACCCTACGATGTCGAAGATGCGTGGGATGCCGATAACGTGGCACTCGCCGAACTTAAACATTGGGAAATGGCGCCCATGAATGCCGGACGACTGGCCGGAGCCAACATTCCATTTGCTTTGACAACGGCGGGCTTGAAAAACAAAGCTGATTTTTGGGCTAATCTGCGCAAAGCCATCGAAAATGGCCTTTCTGAACAGAAAGCGCTCGAAGCGTTGACTACTATACCGGCTCGACTGATACGGGCCGACGATCAGATTGGCACTTTACAGAAAGGCCGAATAGCCAATTTTATCATTACGTCGGGCAACCTGTTCAGCGCTGATAACGTGATCTATGAAAACTGGATGCGGGGCAAGCAATACGTTGTCAGCAATAAAGATGCGGCCGATTTGCGTGGCACCTGGAATCTGACAGTGGGTTCTCAATCGAACCTGAAACTAAACATAACGGGCAAATCAGTTGATAAGCCGGAGTATCAGATTCTGGCTGATACCGTTAAAATAACCCCTAAAGTAGCCGTCAGTGGTGATTTGATTTCGATCCAGATTCAACTCGATAAGAAAAAACCTGGAACCACGCGACTAACGGGCTTCCGTACAGGAACGACTATTAAGGGCGATGGTGAAACACCCGATGGTAAAGCGATAACATGGTCGGCGGTACGAGTGGCTGATATACCACGATCAACTACGGCTATATCCACGTCAGCAACGGGTTCCACCGCTGTTTCAGCAACGGCCGTTAGCAGTATGCTGTATCCATTTGTGGGTATGGGTAATACGCAGAAACCCAGGTCTGAAACCGTCATGATTCGCAATGCAACGGTCTGGACGAACGAAAAAGATGGTGTTCTGACCAACACAGACGTATTTGTGACAGATGGTAAAATCTTTAAAGTTGGGAAGAACCTGCCCGTTCCGGCTGATATCAAAGTAATTGACGGGACCGGTAAGCACCTCACAAACGGTATTATTGACGAACACTCTCATATTGCCCTGTTGTCCATTAACGAAGGTGGTCAGTCGAGTTCGGCGGAGGTTCGGATGTCGGATGTTATTAATCCGGAAGATATCAATATTTATCGTCAGTTGGCGGGGGGCGTTACAACCTCGCAACTGTTGCACGGCTCAGCGAATGCCATTGGCGGGCAGTCGGCCATTGTGAAATTGAAGTGGGGCGAATCGGGCGAAGGAATGCTCGTTAAAGGAGCCGATGGGTTTATCAAGTTCGCGCTGGGCGAAAACGTAAAACAATCCAACTACCCGAACCCAGGAGTATTGACCCGTTTTCCACAATCGCGTATGGGTGTGGAGCAGGTTTACATGGATCACTTCACACGGGCAAAAGAATACGCTAAAGGTTGGGAAATATATAATAAGTTGACTGCCAAAGAGAAAGCAACGGCCCTGGTGCCACGTCGAGACATTGAACTCGATGCACTGGCCGAAATCTTAGCTAAGAAACGGTTTATTACGTGTCACTCCTACGTGCAGTCGGAGATTAATATGCTGCTAAAAGTGGCTGACTCGCTGGGCTTTAAAGTCAACACCTTTACGCACATTCTGGAAGGCTACAAACTGGCCGATAAGATGGCGAAGCATGGTGCCGGCGGATCCTCATTTGCTGACTGGTGGGCTTATAAAATGGAAGTTCACGATGCTATTCCGTACAATGCGGCCCTTATGCATCGGCAGGGTGTTGTCGTGTCGATCAATTCCGATGATGCCGAAATGGCTCGTCGTCTGAATCAGGAAGCCGCTAAAACTGTCGAATATGGTGGCATGACCGAAGAAGATGCCTGGAAAATGGTGACGCTCAATCCGGCTAAACTTCTGCATTTAGACAATCGGCTCGGTAGCGTTCGGGCTGGTAAAGATGCTGACCTTGTTCTTTGGAATGCGAATCCGCTGGCAATCTACGCCCGGCCTGAATTTACGATGATTGATGGGGCAATCTACTTCAGTCTGAAAGATGAAGACCACAAGCGCGAACTGATGCAAGCCGAACGCGCCCGACTGATTCAGAAGATGTTGACCGCCAAAGCCAGCGGTGCATCGACCACACGACCTATGCCCCGACGGGCCCGGATGTGGCATTGCGAAGATATCGAAGGGGTTATGGCCGAAGGCGAAGAAGGGAAATAAAATGACATGACTTGCCCGCAGGTCAATCACGACAATCATGAAAAAAATCTTAATTTCTATATTCACCCTGGCATCGCTCATGAGCTATGGCCAGAATCCCGCTCCGGCAAAACCGCAGATGAAAACCATTGCGCTGATGGGCGGCATCGTTCATGTGGGCAACGGGCAGGTTATCCCGAATGGTGTTGTGTTGTTTAGCAATGGGGTGCTTACCAACGTTGTTGATGGAACGCTGGTGAAGTTGAACCTCACCGATGTTGAGGTTATCGACGTGTCGGGAAAGCACGTTTATCCGGGCATTATCTCACCGGCATCAACGGTTGGTTTGCAGGAAACCGGCGCCGTTCGGTCGACGGTTGATAAGCAGGAAATTGGCATACTGAATCCAAATATTCGGTCGCTTATTGCCTACAATACCGACTCTGAAATCATTCCGACCATTCGCAACAATGGCGTTTTGGTAACACAGGCTATGCCGCAAGGGGGCACTGTTTCGGGGAGTTCGAGTGTGATGATGGCCGATGGTTGGAACTGGGAAGATGCCGCTCTGAAAAAGGATGATGGTATCTGGCTCAACTGGCCCACATATTTCAGCAACGATTTCAATTTTGAGGATTTCACGACCATCGTTAAGAAAAACGAGAAACGCGGTCCCGCGATTGATGCTTTACAAGCTACGTTCGCCGATGCGAAAGCATACGCGGCTACCCCGACTCCAACAACGATGAACCTCAAACTAGAGGCTATGCGTGGTCTGTTTTCGGGTAAGCAAAATTTGTATATCCGGGCCGATTACGGGAAAGATATCATCGAAGCCGTTACGTTTGCCAAGTCGATAGGCGTGCCGAAGATCGTGGTTGTTGGGGGCGAAGAAGCGAACCGTGTGGTCACGTTTTTAAAGGAGAACAACATACCGGTAATTCTGAGTGGGTTACACCGCCTGCCCAACCGCGAAGATGAAGATGTGGACCTGCCGTATCGGATGCCGGGCATTCTGCAAAAGGCTGGTATTCTGGTCAGTCTGAGCTATGCCGACGAGTGGTGGAGAACGCGAAATCTGCCGTTTCTTGCCGGAACAGCTGCTGGTTTTGGCGTTACTGACCGCGAAGAAGCACTGAAAATGGTTACGTCGAACACCGCAAAAATACTGGGTGTCGATAATCTGGTTGGTACGCTTGAGAAAGGCAAACAGGCCACGCTGTTTGTATCGGCGGGGGATGCCTTAGACATGCGTACGAATATAATTGAGCAAGTGTTTATACAAGGTCGAAAAGTAAATCTGGATGACCGGCACAAGCGGTTATACAAGACCTACAAGGATAAATACGAACAACAGAAGTAATCTGTAGTTAAGAACTTGTGTAGCTTTTAAGTGATGAAGGGGGATGGCACTGCCATCCCCCTTCCTGTTTAGTAAACCATCAAGCGCACATACCGTTGTTCGTATAACTGTCCTCGTTTTTATATGGCTACTACCTTCCTGACCGCCGAATGGCGAAACCTGATTTTTGCCAACTACGCCATCGATAGAAAGGTGTTAGAGCCGCATGTGCCTTTCGGGACTGAGTTAGACGAATTTGAG
>JANXVQ010000955.1 GCA_025351545.1 Spirosoma sp. | reverse complement strand
GTCAACAAAACTATTTTATACATAGGTGACCGCAACGGCAGACCGTCCCTCCGGGTTATACCAAGATGATCAATCTTGATGTAATTGCTTGTCGGACAATTAGTTAAACACCACGATTACATGAAACGAGTAACCGCCATTGATATAACATGCGGTCTGGTGATGGTTATTATGGCCTTGGACCACGTTCGTGATTTGCTGCATATGCCAGCCCTAACTCAAAATCCTACCGATTTAGCGACGACAACACCGGCTATTTTTATGACTCGGTGGATTACATATTTGTGTGCTCCCACGTTTGTGTTTTTATCGGGCACATCGGCTTATCTATCCTTGAGAAAGCGAAACACAACCGGTGATAACGAGGGAACTGCCCGGCGCTTTTTGCTGAAACGGGGTGTCGTGCTGATTCTGCTCGAATTAACGGTGGTTAACTTTGCTTTCTGGTTCGATATTCATTTCCAAAGCCTTCTGATACAGGTGATTTATGCCATTGGTGGCGGGTTGATTATACTATCTATACTGGCAAAGTTTCCTGCCAAATGGGTTGGTATTACTGGCTTGGTCATTGTGTTCGGGCATAATGTTCTGCAACTCGTGCCAGCGTTTACCAATCCGGCGGCTAAACTGGGATGGGCGCTATTGTTCAGAACAGATTTCTTTCCCGTAAGCCCGACATTTGCATTTGTCGTGGCCTATCCGCTGATTCCCTGGCTGGGAATTTTGCTCATCGGCTTTGCCTGTGGCCAGCTTATGGAGCGTCCTGTTGAGCAACGAAAGTCTATAATTTTACGAGCCGGTTTGGGAGCGCTGATCTCGTTTGTGTTGCTTCGTTTCCTGAACATTTATGGTGATCCGGCTCCCTGGATTGCCTGGAAAACAGGCTTGTTCACCTTCCTGTCGTTTATTAACGTCACCAAATATCCACCCTCCTTATTGTATGCGTTAGTTACACTTGGCCTGATGCTGGTGTTTTTGTCGGCAATTGATGGGAAAGATAACGCCTTCACACGCTGGATGACGGTGTACGGTAAAGTACCTATGTTTTACTACATCATCCATTGGTATCTGGTGCATTTATCCATGATTGCGATGGCGTTGCTTCAGGGTTATTCATTCGCTGATTTACCGGCTGGTCCCCTAAATTTTGGCCGGCCTGCCAGCGCGGGTATTTCGCTTTGCTTGGTATATGTCGTTTGGTTTGGCCTGGTTATCCTGTTGTATCCTCTCTGTAAATGGTATGGTCGGTATAAAGTAGATCATCCGGAAATTGGCTGGTTGCGATATGTGTGAGGGCGAAAATTTATGTGACAACTATAGTAGTTAAGATCTGAGAATAAAGTTTTTTAGGGTTTCTCTAAGGGTGATAAATTTTGTGATTTCTAAGGTCGAAATTCATAGCTTAGTCTGCTCGCTCAGACTAAGCTATGAATAATTAGCACGATTTGGGTAGGCGTTACAAATACGAGAGTCCATAGAGAATCACTCGTTTTGTTTGCGTTCGTTGATTCAGTAGATTTGTCAATAGCTGAAAACGCAATTAGTTATGCAATTACCCTTGCACATACCTCAAATCGACCGCTTCAGCGATGACGAATTAGTTCAGTTTTGCCTGGCTAATCCTGAACTGAACATCGAGCGCGACGAGAATGGTATTTTGTACATTAATATGTCGCCAACCCACCTTCTGACGAGTTCGAACAACAGTGAATTGAATGGCGAGTTTGTTATCTGGAATCGTAAAGCAAAAGCTGGCAAAGTTATTGACTCAAGTGGCGGTTTCTTCCTAAAAGATAAATCCATGAAAGCTCCCGATGTGGCATGGATTCGACGCGAACAGTGGGATGCATTAAGCAAAAAAGAAAAGCATTCGTTCCCCTATCTGGCTCCTGATTTCGTACTGGAACTGGTCAGTGACTCTGATAATCTACACACTGTTAAGGGAAAAATGGGGAAGTGGCTCGATAATGGCGTCCGACTAGCGTGGTTGGTTTCGCCCGACGAAAAGCTAACCTACATCTACCGGCCCGGCCATCCTGTTGAAACCAAAACCTTCACCGAAATGCTATCAGGTGAAAATGTTCTGGTAGGTTTTGAGACGGTACTGGCGGAGATTCTGGAGGAATAGAAATTAATGAACTGTAGAGAAAATAAATCTGCATGAATTTATCTCCTGCGTTTTTGCCAAGTGCTTTTTGATTAAAAGCAGCTCAGCGTACCGCATTGAATCCCATATAGTTTGATAGGTGCTCAGTATTTTCTTCCAATATAAAATAACCCGTCGAGCATCTCTGCCCGGCGGGTTATTTATAGAAGCTGTTTAAACTTTCGGTTTTCGGTTGATTTTTCGTAGGAAAATGACCGAGAATGCGATAAAATGTAGACTCACCCAATTTTTTACGGAAAATTCAAAGCGGACCAAAAGAGCCTTAAAGCCGTCGATCCAAGCAT
>JANXVQ010000952.1 GCA_025351545.1 Spirosoma sp. | reverse complement strand
CACGGCGCTACAAATCTGGGGTGAATTTGACGACGATGTGAGACCGTACAAAGGTGTTCCCGGTGCCTTAATTTCGGAGGATACCCATCGGCCTAAACAGGCCAATTTTGCAGGCGGCTACCTACTTCAATCCATCGGCGTTATGCCCGTTACCTATATGACGCAAATGGCCCGGGGCCGTGGATTATGGGGAAATGATCTAAAACGGGCGGCTTTAGCCTACAATCATGTGGCGGGCATCAATATTCTTGGCGATTGCCTTCCCTACGAACACAATTATCTGGAATTATCTGACGAGAAAGACATCCGGGGCATACCCAAACCTCGTATTTATTTCTCCAATGGAGAAAACGAAAAACGAATGACAGCCCATGCCGACGAGGTTATGCGTGACATTTGGGCAGCAGCCGGAGCCAAAAATGTTTGGGCATTTCCGCGTAATGCCCATGTCATTGGCACCTGTCGTATGGGCAACAGTCCCGACACCGCCGTTATAAATGCCGATGGTCAGTCGTTCGATATTCCGAACTTGTATATCAGTGACAACTCAACATTTCCAAGTGCTCTGAGTGTAAATCCAGCCTTAACAATTATGGCTTTATCACTTCGAACAGCCGACCAGTTTCTACGTAAAGTGGGTAAACCTCAGCATTGAAAAATACCAGAATAGCTATTTACGGTAAAGACCCGACAAAGAACCGCGACCGTCTGCCCAGAAATGTTATGGCACAAAAAGGATTCTTAGATCATATCAAAAAAACGTTCGGCGACGGTAATTACGACGGCGATCAATTTGGTGGAGCCGGTGGACATGATGGCAGTGGTATGCCGGAAAATAACCCATCTAACTTCATGTTCGCGACGGGTATCGAGTGTTCATACCCAACCATTCAGCATGGCAAAGTCCGGCGGGATCAACTTCGCGAATGCGGTCACTACGACCGTTGGCGTGAAGATTTAGGACTCGTGAAAGAGATGGGTCTGAAGGTGCTGCGCTACGGTCTCCCATATTACAGCATCCATCTGGCACCGGGCAAATTCGACTGGAGTTTTGCCGACGAAGTCATGGCCGAAATCAAGCGGTTGGGCATCACGCCTATTCTGGACCTAATGCACTTCGGTGTGCCCGACTGGGTTGGCAATTTCCAAAATCCCGAATTACCAATTCACTTTGCCGAGTATGCCGGTGCTGTGGCCGACCGCTATCCGTGGGTACGTTTTTACACACCTGTCAACGAGATTTATGTTACGGCCCGAATCAGTGCTAAAGACGGCATCTGGAATGAGCAACTCAAGACAGATAAGGGCTTTGTTACGGCCCTCAAACATTGCGCGGCAGCCAGCATAATGGGCAATCAGCAGATTGCCAGGCGCCGGAACGACTGCGTAATTGTGCAAAGTGAAAGCGCCGAGTATACGCACGAACTCTATGCAAAGCCCTCGCCACAGGTGACTCTGGAAAACGAATTGCGCTTTTTATCGCTGGACCTTTTATACGCAAATCCACCATCGGCTACGGTTGGCATGTATTTGTTGGACAACGGCATGACCCGCGAAGAATATGCCTGGTTTATGATCGGAAAACCACCGGGATACCAGATTATGGGTAATGATTATTATGGACGAAACGAGCGCATTAAATTGGCCGATGGGTCCATCCAAACATCAATGGATGTTTTGGGCTGGTACGAAATCACGAAAGACTATTACGAGCGGTATCGAATGCCGGTCATGCATACAGAAACGAATGTATTTGAGGCCGATCAAGCCCCGATCTGGCTCAATAAGCAGTGGGTCAGCATCATGCGTATGCGCCGGGATGGTATTCCCGTATTAGGGTTCACCTGGTACAGTTTGATTGACCAGATTGATTGGGACACTCAACTCGGCGAGGTAAATAACAATGTCAATGCGTGTGGCCTGTATGACCTCAATCGAAAACCACGCCCTGTTGCCGAAGCGTATAAAAGCTTACTGAACGAGTTTGGTCAGATTACAATCGTTCCACATGGCGAACTACTCGAAATAACCGACCGCCCCGCCCGACTTAAAGTTCAAGTATGACAACACAGAAATCTAACGATGTTAACCTAAAGGTAAGTATAAAGGGCAGTGGCACTTTAACACTCGTCTTCCTTCATTATTTTGGCGGCTCATCCCTTGAGTGGCAACTTGTTATAGATAAGCTTTCTGATCAATATCGCTGTCTGGCTATTGATTTGCGTGGACATGGTGATTCAGAAGCATCAGCCACGGGATATTCAGTAAGTGACATGGCCGACGATGTTTCGAGTCTACTTCATACGTTAGATGTTCAGGAATACATACTGATTGGGCATTCGATGGGTGGTAAAGTTGCACTGGCGCTGGCAGCCCGGCAGCCCAACGGACTACAATCGTTAATCTTGATATCACCCTCTCCACCCGCTCCCGAGCCCATTTCTGATACTGACCGACAAGACATGCTTGCAACACATGGCCAGCGGTTGGCCGCCGAACAGACGTTCGAGAAGATTACAGTCAGACCTGTTTCGGAAAAAATAAAAGAGCAAATTATTGCGGATAATCTTCGAACATCTGAAGCCGCCTGGAACGCCTGGCTGACCCTTGGCAGTAAAGAAAATATTACAGCGCAAATGAATACCGTTGTTGTTCCCGTGTCAATTATTGTTGGCACCGCCGATAAGGCGATCAAGCCCGATGTTCAGAAAACCTTAACGTTGCCATACCTAAAAAACGCCACGTTCGACACCATTCCCGACGCGGGTCATCTGCTGCCGTGGGAAACACCAAACGAGCTGGCAGACTTTATTCAGAAAAAAATTGGTCAGTCTTATAACCAGAACAAAACAAGCTTAAATCTATAAATAATTTTATTTTATATACTTGCTGGTAAACACATCTCCAACAATCACTATATTTGGCGACCTTACTATTGATAAGCTCGTTCAAAACATATGTGGTTACTTCGATCAATACATAATAAGTTCGGTTGGCCAGGAATTGGTATTACCATATTAGCACTAACGATTATTAGTATTTGCAACTCGTATTTTAGTCAAAATGGTTACGAGTCCTCCTTCAAAGAGCCGATAGTAGGCGATATATATATAATAAAAAAGAATGGTGACTATCATGCACACCGACTAAAATCCGTTTCCAAAGATTCATTTTGCTTACAAAAGCCCAACTACGAAATAGGCAGTTTTGAAGATAAAGATATTAACTCGCTGAAAGCTAATTCATATCTCTTTGCCAATGATTCCCTCTGGATGACCCGGTCAGAACTCGCTGGACTGTTGGCAAGTGAACAGTTGAAAATTTTTCATTAACCAAACCATCGTACATCATTATGGGTATTATTTACCGAATTGTCATAATTATAGTTTGTTACTTTCTTTTTAAGGAAGGCTGGAATGATTTCAAATTCAACTGGTCTGTAAAAGAGGCCAAAGTATTCACCATAGAAGAACTAGAGAGAACACCTCGTGCTGATATTCCGAGGTATATTAAGGTTAAAAATGTTCAAATTTTAAGTAGCAATTATGTTGCAGAAGTTGGCAAAAAGAAAGGTGACCTCCGGGCAATTGTCTACCCGGTGTTCTCTTTAAAAGGATTTATGAAATCGGCCCAACAGAAGGCCCCAACTGCAAAAGGAGTAGCGTATCAGATTGACTCCACAGCTCAAATAAAAGTTAAGTTAGTTGTCCGTGAACATTATCCGAATAAAGTTAAGGTAGAGAATGGAGAGTACTTTAAGGAGTTAAAAAACGAAGTAGAGGGTAAATACGATCCTGATTCAGGAATTAGTAGTGATACAAAAAAACTGCTTGCAAATGGCGTTTTTGATGTAACTGACGCAATTGAGTTAACAAGGGGCGGTAGTCCTTGGGGATATTGGATCAGCATTCTGGCCATGGCAGCAAGTATCATTATTGGATTATTGCTTTTAATTTCGTTCTTGCCATCCCGACAAAAGGATAGTGAAGCTAGCTAAAAACAATCTCAAAAAAACTTCCAATAGTTTTTCTTAAAATCCTGACTGTGTATATTTGTGTCCTCAAGGCGGGGTGTAGCATTCCCGGGACAACCCTGACACAAGATCAAAGACTCATGAATAATTCGGTTAACAACATGATTTGGTGGTGGCATTCTTCTCAACTGAGATGAAGGTTGCCCCTATTGTTGTTCACCAACAGTTTTATAAAGGCTCACCGTCATCACGGTGAGCCTTATTTTTTTGCTCTATAATCAGCCTAAAACTATGCCAACCCTAACAAACCTAAGCACTTACCGTGTTGTCAGCCGCAATAAGCGAATGCTGGCCGACATCATTACACCTGTCAGCATTTATCTGCGCATCCGCGATCGTTTTCTGAACAGCATTTTACTCGAAAGCTCTGATTATCACGGAAACGATAACAGTTTTTCGTATATCGCCTTCGATCCTGTTGCCCGGTTTTCGTATGAATCCAGCCAATTAACAGTCAGGATGCCCGGCAAAAATGAGGAAACAAACGAATTACCCGAGCGTGAAATGTTGGCCGCTCTTCAGCAATTTAAAGACAGTTTCCAACACGAGAAAGCCCCGTTCCCTTTCATCACCAACGGGTTGTTTGGCTACTTCGGCTACCCGGCCGTACAAAGTTTCGAGGATATTTCGCTCCATGCCCCGGTTCCGACAGAGAACCAGATTCCAACGGCTGTTTTCGCCGTTTATCGCTATGTGCTGGCAATTAATCACTTCAAAGACGAACTGTATTTATTCGAACATAGCTACCTGCGCGATGGCGAAACCGAACCGGAAAGTACCCTCGATTATATCAGCGATTTGATTACGGGTCGGAATTATCCAACCTATTCATTCAGCTCGGCGGGGGCAGAACAGTCGAACTTTACCGATGACGAGTTTCGGGGCGTGATTCAAAAAGGAAAAGACCATTGCCAGCGGGGCGATGTCTTTCAGATGGTTTTATCACGTCGGTTTTCGACGCCGTTTGTGGGCGATGAATTCAACGTTTATCGGGCGTTGCGTTCACTAAATCCATCTCCATACCTTTTCTATTTCGATTACGGCAATTACAAACTGTTTGGTTCCTCACCCGAGTCGCAGATTGTCGTCAAAAATCGTAAGGCGACAATTTATCCCATTGCCGGAACCTTCCGACGCACGGGCGACGATATCCGCGACGCCGAACTGGCCCAGAAACTGTATGACGACCCAAAAGAATCGGCCGAACACGTCATGTTAGTCGATCTTGCCCGCAATGATTTAAGCCGAAACTGCGATGTGGTGAACGTGGAAACATTCAAGGAGGTGCAATATTATTCGCACGTGATTCACCTCGTATCGAAAGTCGTTGGCGACCTGACCGAAACGGCTGACCCGCTTCAAATCGTGGCTGAAACGTTTCCAGCGGGAACACTGTCGGGGGCGCCGAAGCACAACGCCATGCAATTGATTGACCGGTACGAAAATATAAGCCGTAGTTTTTACGGTGGCAGCATTGGCTACATGGGCTTCGACGGCGAGTTCAATCAGTGCATTATGATACGCACATTCATGAGCAAAGACAATACGCTTTACTATCAGGCGGGCGCTGGCGTTGTAGCAAAATCGGTTGTCGAAAGCGAATTACAGGAAGTTCATAACAAACTGGCCGCCCTGCGAATGGCTATTGAACAGGCAAAAACAATTTAATGCAAAATGAATAATGGTTAATCGGGGTCGCCTGTGCGGTATAACGATACCCATCTGACCACTAATCATTGTGCGTTAGCCATCATACATTTACAAAAAATGAAACTTTTAGTCTTAGACAACTACGATTCCTTTACCTACAATCTCGTTTATATTCTTCGGGAGTTAGGGCATCGGCCAGATGTGATCAGGAATGATAAAATTGCCCTCGATGATGTTGGGCAATACGACAAAATTATGCTTTCGCCGGGACCGGGCATCCCATCCGAAGCGGGTATCATGCAGGATCTGGTCCGTGAATACGGCCCGACAAAAAGCATTCTGGGAATTTGCCTGGGCCATCAGGGCATTGGCGAAGTTTACGGTGCAACAATCGAAAACCTTGGTGATGTATTGCACGGAGTTGCTCACCGGGCAACCATCACCGACCGATCTGAACAACTTTTTAATGATATTCCCGACGAGTTACAGGTGGGCCGTTACCATTCCTGGACGGTTGTGCCTGAGTCGATGCCCGATGATCTGCGCATTACAGCCGTTGACGAGCAGGGGCGGATAATGGCACTGGCTCATACGCATTATGATGTAAAAGGCTTACAATTTCATCCCGAATCGGTACTAACCGAGAATGGTGTGAAAATGATAAAAAACTGGTTGGCAATCTAGGCCGGAATACACTCTGGCTATTCCAATCCAATAGAGCCATCAAACAATTCCTACCTATGATTAATCAGCCGTTATCGCGGCTTGAAACAGCCGGACCCTGTTCCGGACAAATTCTTATGAAAGCTATTCTAAACCACCTTTTCGAGTACAAATACCTTACAAAAGACCAATCGCGAGAGGTCTTGTTAGGCATTGGTCGGGGCGAATACAATCCCGCCCAAATTGCCTCATTTTTAACCGTTTACATGATGCGCAGTTTGCGTCTGGAAGAGTTGGAAGGCTTCCGGGATGCCATGCTCGAACTTTGTTTGCCTGTAGATCTGGATGCCTATGACCCAATGGATCTTTGCGGCACCGGGGGCGATGGCAAAGACACGTTCAACATCTCGACGTTATCATCATTTGTTGTCGCGGGAGCCGGTCAATGCGTTGCCAAACATGGTAATCATGGCGTATCGTCGCTCGTTGGATCATCAACGGTGATGGAACGGCTCGGTTATAAATTCACCAACGACGCAGGTGAGTTGCAGCGCAAGATGGAAACGGCAGGCATTTGTTTCCTCCACGCCCCCTTGTTTCACCCGGCAATGAAGAACGTTGCCCCCATCCGGCGGGACCTGGGCGTAAAAACATTTTTCAATGTGCTGGGCCCCATGATCAACCCCGCAAGGCCTGCTAAACAGCTTGTTGGTGTGTTCAATCTTGAATTGGCGCGATTATATGCGTACCTTTATCAGCAAACCGATAAGCGGTTTATGATTCTGCACGCGCTGGATGGATACGACGAAATTTCGCTAACGGGACCCTTTAAGGTCATTACCAATAAGACCGAGCAAGTCCTTGAGCCAGAGCAGTTAGGCTTGGATACCTTAACGCCTGAATCGCTGGCTGGTGGGCAAACGTTAGACGAATCGGCGCAGATATTCTTAAACGTACTGAATGACGAATCCACGTCGGCTCAAAAGCAGGCAGTTTTAGCCAATTCGGCAATGGCTCTTCTGGCTGCCGGCAAAGCCGAAACCCGCGAAGAGGCCGTAGCAATGGCTCGCGAGTCGCTGGAAAGCAAACGGGCGTTGGCGTGTTTTAAGAAATTGATAGCATGACGATTCTTGACAAAATAATTGCCCAAAAGCGGATAGACGTAGAACAGCGCAAAGCGACCACATCGGTATCATCGCTGGAACAAATGCCTGATTTTAAACGCCAGTCCCTATCGGCACGGGATGCCGTACAGGATTTGCACTCAACAGGCATCATTGCCGAGTTCAAACGCAAATCACCTTCCAAAGGTATTATCAACGACTGGGCCGACGTAACAACCACAACGCAGGGTTACGTGAAGGCAGGCGCGGCCATATTGTCGATTTTGACCGACGAACCGTTTTTTGGCGGAACCCTTGCCGATTTACAAGCCGCTCGACTGGCAAATCCAGAAACGCCAATTCTTCGTAAAGACTTCATCATTGATCGGTATCAACTGCTGGAAGCTAAAGCATGGGGCGCCGATTTGGTGTTGCTCATTGCCGCTTGCCTAACGCCCGAAGAGGTAATTGAGCTCAGCATTCAGGCGCACGACTTGAGCATGCAGGTATTACTCGAAGTGCATGATGAAGACGAGTTGGATCGGATGCTTACCCATACAATCGACCTGGTGGGCGTCAACAATCGCGACCTCAAAACGTTTGCTACATCCATCGACACGTCGCTGCGATTAGTAGAACGGATTCCTGATACGTTTGCCAAGATTAGCGAAAGTGGTCTGCACGACGCCGAAACAATGGCGTCGTGCAGACCACTTTCGCTAATCTTGGCAAACGTATCAGGA
>JANXVQ010000936.1 GCA_025351545.1 Spirosoma sp. | reverse complement strand
CATAAAAAAAATATGTAAATTAATGATAGTGAAATGATTATGTTATTTTATACTTAAGGTATATCTCTGTAACTTATTAAAGTTTAGTTAAATTACTATTAATTTTGGTGAATGGAGTTGGTCAGGTAGGAAGTGAAAAGCTATTTTTGGGTTGTATTCTGGTGGGTACATACCGGTCGAATAAGTTTTTTTTAGCTAATGTGACACGGCTGGCGCATCTCTCCTTGTAGATTTGTCCGTCCCATTCGTTGTCTGTCAAGGCGCCGTAGTCAGTCGGTGAACGGCTTAATTTTTTCGTTTCGCTTTACTTCTAATGTTTATTCGTCATGGCTTTTCATACACCCACAGGTTTAGGGCAATCCGATGCTCCAGCCGTTTGGGTCGTTGACGACGACGAAGACGACCGACTTTTTATCAGGTCTGCTTTTGAAGATGTGCAGCAGCTTATTCGTGTACTGACGCTCACGGATGGAGATCAGCTTTTGCCGAGCTTGACTACCTGCAAGCAGCTCCCCCAACTGATTCTGCTGGATATTAATATGTCTCGTCAGAATGGGTTCGATACGCTTAAACAACTTCGTAACACACCAACTTTTGCTCATTTGCCCGTTGTCATGCTAACCACTTCGTCGGATAACGCTGATATTGAGCGTAGTTTGGCATTGGGCGCCAATCAGTTTATGACGAAGCCTGCCAGCTACAACCAGCTGGTGACTCTGGTGAAAGGACTAACTGAACAATGGGCATTGGTCTGACGTAAGGCCGGGTAATAACTCTTACAACGCTAATTTTCCTGGGCTATTCTGAACCAACTTCCCTCGGTATCCGATTCTGTACGTATGTCTTCATCACTACGTTTAGAATTGAGTACGCATATCACTGATGACCGCCCGGTATTTGTGTCGGGTAATTTTTGTGACTGGCTGCCCGATTTAGATTTGTTTCGAATGCATTCTGTTGGGCCGGGCCAATTTGTGTATGAATTTCCTGAGGAAATACCGCTGCCAAAGACGCTGGAATATAAATACACACGGGGCGGGTGGGACCATGTTGAACTGAGTGCATCGGGCGAGGGCGTTGCCAATCGAACAGTATCACGTTCTGTAGAGTCAAAACAGGAGTATGTGCCCCTCTGGCGCTGGTTTGGTATGCCGTTCAATCCGGCGTTTCTCCCCAAAATAGCGCTGCTGGGCGATACATTTAAAGCACCAAAACTTGGTCTGGCACGTCGAGTGCATGTGTTGCTCCCCCACGACTATGCCGATTCCGGAAAACATTATCCCGTTTTGTATTTACACGACGGTCAGAATCTGTTTGGAGGAGGAGCTGGCTACGGAAGCTGGGAAGTTGATCAGAAAATGGCGTTGCTGGCTGCCCGGCATCGTCACGAAGTAATTCTCATTTCTATTGACCACGCCCACGACGAACGCATCCGGGAGTTTACGTTTCATCGTACTCGTGCGGGGGCTGGCCGAGGCCAGTATTATTTAGATTTCATCTGTCACACATTGAAGCCCATCGTTGACCGAAATTTCCGAACGTTACCCGATGCGGCTCATACCGGTATCGGCGGTAGTTCACTGGGTGGCCTGATTAGCATTTATGCTGGACTTATGCACCCCGACGTGTTTGGGCGGCTGATGGTTTTCTCGCCTTCACTCTGGATTTCGCCCAAGATTTATTTTGATGCTATTCGATTTCGGGCTCCGGTGCCCATGAAAATTTATGCCTACGGTGGCGAGCAGGAATCGCGCTATATGGTGCCCAATATTCAACGGTTCAACGAGGCATTGGCCCGCCAGCAATATGGCGGTAATGCGATTGATATTCACCTGTCGGTCGATCCAACGGGTACGCATCAGGAAGCGCACTGGAGCCGCGAATTTCCTGATGCAGTCGAGTGGTTATTTTATTGATATTAATAAAGTACAATGAACATTACACTAAACACACAAACTGCCCTCACCGGCGATTTGATTATTCCGGTTGTACAAACCGATACACTCGCTGGGCAACTGGTTAATCTGGCCCGGAAATTGGGGTTGTCTGCTGCCGTGCTACAACGTGATTTTGACGCCGATGCCAAGGAAGTCCTCGCCGTTTATGGCCCGAATGAGCAAAAAACGTATTTACTTGGCCTGGGTGCCAATCCGCAGGAAATGGATTGGCTGCGGGTTTTTAGGAAATTCTTTTTTGATCAGAAAAGCAAATTACCCGTTCAACTCAGTATTGATTTAACCGCTTTTGATGGAAATGCAATTGAGGGTGTGGTGCTGGGTGTTCGTGGTGGAGACTACGATCTGAAACTCTATCAAACGGATAAAGCCGAGGGTCCTGTTTTCTTTTCCGATGCTGGAAAATTGACCCTTCAGGTAACGACTGAACAACAAACAGTAGCTCACGAAGCCCTGATCCGTGCCGAAGCCATTTCCCAAACCCAGCGGCAGATGCTGGACTTAATGAATGCACCCGCCAGCCACAAAAATCCACAAACACTGGCTGATTGGACCGTTGCATCGGGGGCTCAGTATGGTTACACTGTGACAATTCTCGACAAAGCTGAACTGGAGCGTCAGAAACTGGGTGCCTTGCTCAGCGTTAGTCAGGGCAGCGATGTGCCGCCAGTGCTCATTATTGCTGAGTACATACCCGAAGGAATTGATAATCCCCGAAAAGTGGGGTTAGTCGGAAAGGGCGTTACATTCGATACCGGCGGTGTTTCTATCAAAAGCTCGGCCAGCATGCACCTCATGAAAAGCGATATGGGTGGTGCGGCAGCCGTACTTGGAACGGTAGAAGTAGCGGCTAAACTCAAATTGCCCATCCATATAATTGGCATTGTTCCGGCCACTGAAAACTCGACCGATGGCCGCTCGACAAAGCCCGGTGATGTGGTTACAGCCTATTCGGGGAAAACCATCGAAGTTATTGATACGGATGCCGAAGGACGCGTTATTCTGGCCGATGGTCTGGGTTACATGGTGCGTAATTATCAACCCGACGTATTGATTGATCTGGCTACGCTGACGGGCAACGTTATTGCCGCTTTAGGCTATCACGCGGCTGGAATGTTTACCCAAAATGATGATTTAGCAGCTCAGCTTACTCAAGCCGCTAACCAGACTGGTGAACATGTGTGGCGACTACCGCTTTGGGATGTGTACCGAGAGGATATAAAATCGGATGTAGCCGACCTTAAAAATTACAGTGGCAAGCCCATTGCCGGCGCTATCAGTGCGGCCAAATTTCTGGAAGTTTTTTCTGAGAAACATCCTGCCTGGGCGCATCTGGATATTGCGGGAATGGCCTTCGCCGATACAGAATTTGGTTCGCAGAAAAATGCGACCGGGTTTGGTATTCGCTTGTTGATTGCTTACTTACAGATGGTGGTTTCAAAAACTCGCGAATAAAAGTTCGTCGTTTGGTCTTTTGGCCGTATCTTTTTGGTCGAAACACGCGCCATAGTTATGAGCCAATTGTCTTTTCTGTGCATTGCCACCTTTTTGAAAGGGCAGGATTTCATGCGAGCCTGTAAGGAGTTGGGAAACACCGTTTATTTGTTGAC
>JANXVQ010000915.1 GCA_025351545.1 Spirosoma sp. | reverse complement strand
TCACTTTAGGGCCACGCATGTTAGCAATGCACCAGAAGCGTTTATTGGCTACTCAAGAGGAGAAATTGCAGATTGGGTAAGGGTCGTTATCGAACTGGTCATGTCGTTTCTATAGCCCGCCTCTCCGTACAGTTAGGGGTGGTCCATGCCTAAGAAAATCCCGTGGCCGTAGGACACGAAAAAGCCCCGGATGGCTTTAAGCTATCAATCCGGGGGTGAACGACTCTCGTCGTGGGGTCGGCCTATCCTCACGGTTGTGTCCCCACAGAGCCGCTGACGTTCAGCACGGTCTTCTGGCCTATCCCTAGTGAGATTTACCGTTGCCGGTAGTTATCTCTGTTTCAGCCAATATCTTGTCATTAGACTGCTTCTTACCCTCAAATAAGTCTAATTGATTAGTATTCTCGAATGCCTTAACTCGTTTTTCCCTGTATTCTGTTACTAGCACAATCCTGTCACCTTTGTAAAATATTGATGGATTCGCATAGTATCTGTATGGGTTCCTCCCTCTCGCTATAATCTCGTTTTTAAGAAGTTCGGCGATTCCATTGAATACTGATTCTTTAGAACTGTACCCAGTAAATGTTTTACAATCTTTCAGGTCGAAAAGCAATTCGTCGTTGAATTTTGTGATACTCATAAAATACGACATCACTTTAAGAGCACACTTCGAGAGATTAAAAAGAGCTTGTAGCTGTGAATGGAAGATCTTTACGAACTCTTCTTTATCAACCTCCTTTCTTATCCCTATGAAAAGGGAATCATCTATTTGGCCAGTCACATTATCAACAAGCATCTTATCCTTGGGTCTCCCAATAGAAATAGACTTTGTGCCCGTTGGAAAAAGCATATCAGGAATAAACGGATTTTCTCGATGTTGAGGAAAATCACTAATCTTCGCCTCATTGTTCATACCATCAGTCCAATTTTAGCCCATTGAATTTGTACTGCAAGTCTAACACAATTATCACATCAGTCCAAAAAAAACAGTATATTTTTGGACTGAGAGTCAATGAAACGTGGACTCTCAGTATAGAAAACGTGGACTCATAAAGGACGTAACTGTTTGATTATCAGTACCGTTTTTTCACCCCCTATCTACATCTATTATATGGCCCTTATTTCCCTTACTTCCCGACAATCGGAGGGGAGAAAGCGGTTTAGCCCCTAAAAAGGCGACTGTAAGGAGGTTTTTTAGGGGCTAAACATGGCTGGCTACACAAAAAGAGACTGTAATTCAGAGGCTTATAAAGATTGTATGCAGGAGTAATTATTGGCTAATTTTTAACCCTTTGATAGTCAACTCCGTAGGACGGGACGAACGGTATGAGCGCAGCGAAATAGCGTTCCGCCTCGCTCTTTACAAGACTGCTCCGCGCGGGGCCATTAGGAGCGTTTCCCGAACAGCCATTCCCGTAAACTGGCAGGCCGCTTTTCAATGGCTTCTCGAATGGATTGTAATTCGGTGGCTTGACTCTCTCGTAGTTCGGTTTTGATCTTCTCGAATAGATCGCCTACTAAGTCTTCAGTACGAGCTGGGGGTTGATGTTCTTTTTTGAGTACGTTTGCTGCAGCTTCTCGAAGTTCGCTGTTGAAAAACTGACCAAGTGTTTTGCCACTCCTTTCAGCGGCCTTCTCAATGGTTAACCTGGTATCAGTTTCCACCCCTCGAATAGTCCATCTAGCAGGCTCTAGGGAGTCACGGGTCGGCCTACCTGTTTTTAGGGCTGTCGGACTTTCCGCAGTTTTTGTCTGCCCTACTTTTTTGGGGTTTTGGTCGGCATCTGGCTCGTTTATGGTCATGTCTGCCTTTTTGTCTGACACATAATTACGGAAATGCGGAGCCTTTTACAATCTGGCAGACATTTACGAGTTTTTGTCTGCCCTTACATGATATCACTTATACAACAGAAATAGCTTTCGATCTAGACCAGCTCTGATAGACGTTGTCACATCAAAAGAGAATTCTGATTATACGTGATAACTGACGGTTATCACGTATAATAACTACCACATTAACCAATCTATAAGAGATTAAAAATTCTCAAAATCAGCGGATGGCAAAAATCATCTACACATCCTTTATAGTACGCGCTTTAAGCTTTTCGATCCATACCGGCACGATTATCGGTATTCTCTCAACAACTTCTTTTCCAAAGAAAATCTCTGATGTCGTGCCCATGTGCAGCATATCGCACATTCGACACAAATATGATCTTCCCTTGCCCCACCACGTATCGTAGGCATCAACCATTAAATAATGGTGAGTGTCGAAATCAAGTGAAATACGCGCTTCTTGAAGCTCCCAACCATCCAGTTGGGTTTCGTAAACCCCATCTGAAATTTTGCTTCCAAAGGTCGTGGTGTAATAATATTCTTTTATTTCCCAGATAGCTATTGGATTAACAGTACTTGGAAACGCGCCATCAATTCGGCGAGACAACGTTCTAGCTGGTGCCAGATCTCTTGTAATAGTTGTTAATTTACGAGGGTCGTAATCAACCTCATATCCTTGCGCTGATGCCTCGACTAGTATATTGACTATCCCAGTCATATAATTACTGGCTTTTTTATCGCCAGTTTGCTTATTATAAGGAATGGGGCATTTCGGGTTATGCTTATCACGAAGTTCTTCAAAAAGAGTTTTAGCCTCTGCCGCCGTTAGTAGATTTTTTTCAGCATGAGCAGCCAGCATATCAGCACGACATTCGAAATAGTCAACAAGTAGCTGGCCGAATTCGGTTGGTTCGCCACTATCATTGATAACCTTTTCTAGGTTGAATTTTTGTTTACGATACTCTTTGACAATTTGGCCGATTGAAATTTTCTTAATACTGGCGGGTTTTGCCTCGATGGCGGGCTTTTTCTTAGTGGCTTTTTTCGCTTTTTTCGCTAGATCGGTATATCCGCATTGTTGGCTTAGAAAACGAACGTTTGCCCAGAACTCAAGAGGTTGGTTTGTAAATCTACTATCAGCGGTCATTCAATAGGGTTTCTAGGCGTTCTGAAAAATTGACAAGGCTTATCCCTAGACACTCGCAGATTTGCTTGACTTCAATTATATCAAGCCGTCTTTCGCCACTTTCATATTTACTAACAAAAGACTGATGAGCATCAAGAAGTTGAGCTAGGTCAATCTGGCGCAACCCCTTTTCGATCCGCAATTGATAGAGTAGTTTTAGAAAAGCCTGATAATCCGCAGTGTAAAGAGATTTTTCCACGGGCAAAAATTATATCTTATATTCGCATATCCCAAAAAGGGATATTTAACGAAAGATCATAAGAAAACCCAAAAATATATAATGCAAACGGCTCTGTTTCAGGACAATATAGGTACATATAAAACGCCAAATGGACAGCTTCTAAAATGGATAGGCAACAAACAGAGATTTGCAACAGAGATCGCTGAGCAGTTTCCGCGCAGATTTAACCGTTATTTTGAACCGTTTTTGGGAAGCGGGGCAGTTATGGCGACAGTAGCCCCCCTTCGAGGTGTTGGTTCGGATACGTTCGAACCATTAGTCGATATATGGAAGGCGCTAAGAAATGATCCAGATTTACTGGTCTCATGGTATGCAGAGCGGGAAAGTCGCCTATTGCTCAACGATAAGGTATCAGTTTACGAAAGTGTAAAAGCATCATACAACGCTAAACCCAATGGTGCAGATTTTATATTTCTGTCACGCGCCTGTTACGGTGGGGTAATACGTTTTAGAAAAGCGGACGGATATATGTCTACGCCATGCGGTGTTCACACGCCGATTTCAACAGAGAGTTTCAGGAAGCGGGTTGTCGAGTGGCATAAAAGAGTAAGCCATTGCGATTTTGTGCATTGCGATTATCAACAAGCTTTTGACGATGCAAAAGCCGGTGATCTCATTTATTGCGATCCGCCTTACACGTTCAGTCAGGCCATCTTATATGGAGCTCAATCGTTTAGTTTAAAGACGCTTTTGGAAAGCATAGACAGAGCAAAATCTAAAGGTGTATATGTTGCTCTATCTATAGATGGTAATAAAAAATCAGGCGATTTTATATGCGACCTGCCTATACCTCACGATTTGTTTGAAAAGGAAAGCCTAGTAAACTGCGGGAGGTCAATGCTCAAACGGTTTCAGATGGAAGGGCAAACACTCGAAAATGAAATAGTAGCCGATAGATTGCTACTTACCTATTGATAAGAAACCCCCATAGGGATAAAGTATATCGTCTCAAAAGCCTACGGTGCCCTATTGGAAAGGGAATAAAAATAGTACAATTCAAGAAAGGCCCTCTAATTAGCAAAGTGACTTGTAAACTAATTTACAAATTCTAGACTGAAAACAACCCTCATTTTACTTTAGCAAGATGTGTTTTTGTCGGACAAAAACTCTCCTGTAGCCTTCAGCTAACGGACTTAATTGGCCTTCGAAGTCGGCCAATTTCAACACAAAGCCAAAAAGCGGATCTAGCTTTTATCCCCTTTCCACCCCTTTTTTTAGCTGGCCAGTTACCCTAGCAGGTTGCTCCTCAGCAGAGCCCGGTTCCGTTTCAGTCAATTTCTTGAATACGCAGAAGCGTTTTATCATCATCAGTTGGTACATAGCCTGTTAAGCATTGCCCAACGTCGTTTATCCAATCGTTAGCATCCCAA
>JANXVQ010000086.1 GCA_025351545.1 Spirosoma sp. | reverse complement strand
GCGGGTTCGTTGGCAAAGCGCCAGGTGGTTTTAGGTTTCCAGAATCGCAGGAAAGCCATTAAGCAAACAATTGACCCGAGACCCGCAATAACGTCGGGAAGGGCGGGTCCTAAATAGTTAGACGAAAACCATTGCAGGAAGGCAAAGGAGATACCCGATACGAACACCGCAGGCCATATTTCCTTCGCTTTTTTGAACCCGGCAATGATGGTCACCAGATAGAAAGGTAGTATAAGCGACAAAATTGGAAGTGTTCGTCCCACCATTTGCGAGATGGGCAGTTCGGGAATGCCCGACACCTGCGAAGCCACCGTAATGGGAATGCCGATGGAGCCAAAGGCAACTGGTGCCGTATTGGCAATCAGGCAAATACCCGATGCATAGAGCGGGTTGAACCCTAAGCCGACGAGCATGGCGGCCGTGATGGCGACCGGAGCGCCAAAGCCAGCCGTACCTTCCAGAAATGAACCGAATGAAAAGGCAATCAGTAACGCCTGCAACCGCCGGTCGGAGGTGATCGACGCCATGAAGTATTTGATGATCTCGAACTGGCCGCTTTTAACGGTGATATTAAACAGGAAAACTGCCATAATCACCAGCCAGCAAATGGGGAACAAGCCGTATGCGGCCCCATGCGTAGCGGATAACAACGCCAGTTTTACTGGCATTCCATACACCAAAATAGCAATAATCATGGCCAGACCCGTAGCGATTAAACTAGCCTGATACCCCTTCATTTTTTTGATAATCAGGGCCCAGAATATGAACATGATCGGTAGTGCCGCCACTAACACGGATAACGCGATACTATTAAATGGGTCAATAACTTGTTTCCAGATCATGAGTTGTATTGAGTTAATAAGCTAGTAATCAACAAATTAAACCTATAAGGTTTTTGAAACCTTATAGGTTTTGTATCTCATTACGCCAAATCCAGCGCAACAATCTCGTGATCGAGGATTTTAGGGACTGTCACGGTTAAAGTACCACTTTTTAGTTCATACTTCGGGGTTAGCCCGCTCATAAGTAATTTTACACCCGTCACTTTCGCCCCAGCCGGCACGGTGACAGTTACCTGTGCTTCTACAGGAATCAACTCCCGGAAAGGCCCTTTCATCATCATCGGGTTGGTGAGATTCACCAGATGGACCGTCATGGATTTCTCCTGACGCCAGACATTGACATCAATCACACCCGGCCCTTTCACGGCCGCAATAGGTTCTTCATCCAGAGCCCAATTGATAACATTGCTCAGGAGTTGCCCATGATCGGTGCCCAGCATTTGCCAGAACGACCGGTCCAAATCGCCGGGAATATAAGCAACCCGACCTTTGCCAACCTGCCGTAAATAGAGTTCCCGCGTATCGGTTTCGGCTACCCGTGGATACACATCCTCCATTGGCAAATCGGGATACGTAGGAATGAGCGTGATGGGGCTGGAAAATTTCGTCGTGGGCTTTACATTGACTTTATAAATGGTATTGATGATGCGGGGCGTACCGTCCAGACCCTTTAATACGGCCACTGTTTGGCTGTTTTTGGCATCCGGCCGCAATTGCAGGTAACTATTTCGCATGGGCCCTTCCACCTTCTTGTCGTAGGAAACACCAAACAAACCGGCCAGGCCGAAGTCGGAACGTTGCTTGCCTTCTTCGTCATAAAGCGATGTTTCAAACGTTGACACGATGCTACCACCGTTGTCTACGAATGCCTGTAATTGCTTGCATTGCGAGTCAGAAAGAGCCGCGATATTGGGCAGTATCAGCAATTTAAACCGCTTCAAGTCGTCGGGACTGAGCAGCCGATCGTTCACCATATCGAACGGAACCCGGCTCTCGACCAGGTTGTGGTAGATCCCGTCCAGGTGGTCACTACTTTTCTGCTGCCACGGCTGACCACCGTAATTGCGGTCTGTTTGTTCCGAATACACGACGCCAACGCGAGCCATCGATGCCGTGTTACGCAGGTACTTTTCGTTTTTATGGTAGCCTTCATATAGTTTGGCTACAGCATCCATCCATCGCTTATCGTAGATGTCGCCACCAAATTTCACAAAGCAGGGCCGCATACCGTTGGCAGTCCCTTCGGCCACCCAAATCCGGATTTCGGCATCGTTCTGAACGGAGTCTTTCCAGCGATATTCTTCTTCTATTCCGATGCTGAATATGCCAATCAGCGGTTTCAGGCCCAGGGTAGACCGTAGTTCTTTAGCGCCTTTGCCATTTGCCCAGGGTGGTGTAAGACCACGACGGGCCTGCTGGTCAGCAAAGAAAAGATCGGCTTCTTT
>JANXVQ010000836.1 GCA_025351545.1 Spirosoma sp. | reverse complement strand
AACAATCAGAATACGGGTGGAGCCTATATCGACAAAAAGCCCAATGCCTACTTTATTCGCTCTGATGGCCTGATTCACTCGGCCAGTGATATTGCCGATATCGTTATCCGCCTGAATAGCCAGGGCCGGGGTACAGGATCGCTTCCCATTCGCATTCGTGACGTGGCTCAGGTAACGATTGGGTCTGCTGTTCGCTATGGTGCTGTTACCCGTAACGGACAGGGTGAGACGGTAGGCGCGGTGGTGATGATGATTAAAGGCGATAACTCCTCCGCCGTTATCAAACGGGTGAAAACCAAAATTGCCGAGATCCAAAAAACGTTGCCCGAAGGGGTGCAGATCATACCATTTCTGGACCGAACCAAGATGGTCAACAGTGCTATTGGAACCGTTGAGCGCAACCTGCTGGAAGGGGCCACAATTGTTATCTTCGTGCTGGTGCTTCTGCTGGGCAATTTCCGGGCGGGCTTCGTTGTAGCCTCGGTAATTCCGCTGGCCCTGCTGTTTGCCATCTCCATGATGAATCTGTTTGGCGTGTCGGGCAACCTGATGAGCCTGGGGGCCATCGACTTCGGTTTGATTGTGGATGGAGCCGTTATCATTGTCGAAGCGACGCTGCATCATATTACCGTGCGAAACAAAAACAAGACCCTCACCCAGGACGAAATGGATGATGAGGTCTTCCTCTCGGCGGGGCGGATTCGTTCCTCGGCGGCTTTCGGCGAAATCATTATTCTGATTGTGTACCTCCCCATTCTGGCCTTATCGGGCATTGAGGGTAAGATGTTTCGACCTATGGCGCTCACCGTGGCGTTCGCTATTCTGGGCGCATTTATCCTGTCATTGACCTATGTGCCGATGATTTCGGCGCTGATGCTGAATAAGAAAATCGTGCACAAAGAGACGATTTCCGATAAGATCATGAAACGGATTCAACGGGTTTATGAACCCCTGCTGCTGCGTTCGTTGAACCACCGACTTCTTATTCTGGGCAGTGCTGTTGCCCTGCTGGCCCTGACAACTTTTCTCTTTACCCGAATGGGGGGCGAGTTTATCCCCCAACTCGACGAAGGCGATTTTGCCGTCGATACCCGAACCCTGACGGGTAGTTCACTCTCCGAAACGGTGGATGCTACACTCAAAGCAGAGCGTATTCTTTTAGCGCAATTTCCTGAAGTCGAGCAGGTAGTGGCCAAGATCGGTTCCGGCGAGATTCCAACCGATCCAATGGCCATCGAAGCGTCGGACCAGATGGTGATTCTTAAACCCAAAGACCAATGGACATCAGCCACCACCCGCGACGAATTGGCGGGGAAGATGGCCAAAGCCCTATCGGTGATTCCGGGTGTAACATTCGGATTTCAACAGCCGGTACAGATGCGCTTTAACGAACTTATGACGGGAGCCCGACAGGACGTAGCATTGAAAATATATGGGGATGATCTAAAGCAACTAACCAAACTGGCCGAAGAGGTTGGTCGTCTGGTCCGCAGCATCGAAGGAGCCAAGGATTTGTATATCGAGCAGGTTGGTGGCTTATCCCAGATTCTGATTAAACTCGACCGGGCGCAGATTGCCAAGTTTGGACTCAATGTAGCGGATGTCAACCGGGTTATCAATACAGCTTTCGCCGGCCAGTCGGCGGGGCTCGTATTTGAAGGTGAAAAGCGATTTGATCTGGTGGTTCGCCTGGCGGCAGACAAACGCCAAAACATAGAGGATATCCGCAATTTGTACATACCAACACCCGCAGGACCACCATCCAGTCCGGGACCATCCAGTCCGGGCCAGCAAATTCCGTTGAACCAGATCGCTCAAGTCACCATGGAGCAGGCGCCTAACCAGATTCAGCGGGATAACACGCACCGGCGAATTACGCTGGGCTTCAACGTGCGGGGACGAGATGTTGAAAGCATCGTAGCCGAGCTGCAACAAAAAATTGGCCAGCGCATCAAGTTTCCGCCCGGTTACTCGATCACCTACGGGGGTCAGTTTCAGAATCTGGTCGATGCTAAAGAGCGGCTAACAATCGCTGTCCCGATTGCCCTGGGGCTGATTTTTGTGCTTTTGTTTTTCACCTTCGGTTCCGTCCGGCAGAGTCTCCTCATCTTCATGGCCATTCCGATGGCCGCCATTGGGGGCGTGTTTGCCTTACTGCTGCGGGGAATGCCCTTTAGTATCTCGGCGGGAGTAGGCTTCATTGCCCTTTTTGGGGTCTCCGTCCTGAATGGCATTGTGTTGATTGCCGAATTCAACCGGCTTCGCCAGGAGGAGGGGCTGACCGATTTGACCGAAATCATTCGCCAGGGTGCTGAAGTCCGACTGCGCCCCGTTATTATGACCGCCCTGGTCGCTTCATTTGGCTTTATCCCAATGGCCATCTCGAACTCAGCCGGGGCCGAAGTACAGAAGCCGCTGGCTACCGTCGTGATTGGTGGGCTACTAACCGCTACGTTGCTGACTCTGATTGTATTACCCATTCTGTATTCGCTGTCGGAGCGAAAAGCGGTGGCAAAAGAAGCGCAGACGGCAAAAAAGTCAGGCGCAAAACCCAACGCTACAGTAGCAACGATTGTAGTTTTATTATTGCTGGCGGGGACTATTCGGGGACAGGTTGCCCCCCTGCAAACGCAAACGATTACCCTGGATCAGGCCTTGCAACAGGCGGGCACACGAAATGCACAGCTACAAATCGCTGGATTGGGTGTCAGTCAGCAACAGGCGCTCCGCCGAACGGCCTACGACGCGGGACGATTGTCGGTGATGGCAATGCTGGGCCAGTATAACAGCCGCCGGTTCGATAATAACCTGACGGTTATCCAAACCATTCCGAATCCAACGCTGATGCGCCGACTGGCCGATCTGAATGATCGAACCGTTACGGCGCGGGAAGCGGGCGTAGCCGTAACTCGCAACGATATCCAGTATCAGGTTAAATCAACGTATTATGAACTGAATTATCTGTACCAGAAAACCCGGCTCTTTCAGCAACAGGACACGATCTTAACCGAGTTTGTGCGAGCGGCCAGCATTCGGCTTAAAACAGGCGAGACGGGTAGTTTAGAAAAAGCAACCGCCGAGAGTCAATTAGTCAATCAACGCGTCCGACTGGCGCAGAACGAAGCGAATCTGACAGCCAACCGCACTCAATTGCAACTACTGCTTTACAGTAAAACGCCAATTGATGCCTCTACTCAACCACTGCCAAAACTCACCCTGACAGTTGTAATGGATAGTTTAGTGTCAACAGGCAATCCACTCCTGCGCCAGCGTCAACAGCAGATTCAGGTTGCTCAACAAACCCGACTGGTCGAGCAGGCGCGGCTTAAGCCCGATTTTATGGTAGGTATGTTCAGTCAGACGCTTACGGGCAATCAATTGATCAACGGACAGGAATTGTATTTCGGACCGGGTTACCGATTCAATGGCGGTCAACTCGGCGTTACGTTGCCGCTACTCGGTCAGGCGCAAAAATCCCGAATCAACGCGGCTCGAATCGGTGAGCAACTCGCACAGGCTGATCTGGAAAATCAGCGGTTTGCGCTCGATCAGCAAGTACAGCAGGCCGTTCGGCAATACGACCAGTACCGAAATACACTAACCTATTTTGAAGTCAATGGATTACCTCAGGCCAGTCTGATTCAGGCCAACGCCCGGCGGGCTTTCAACAGTGGCGACATTGGTTATGTAGAGTTTTCACTTGCCCTGCAACAGGCACTCACTATACGTTTGAGCTACCTCGACTTAATCAATCAATATAACCAATCCATTCTATATATCAACTACTTACTAGGCAACTCTTAATTATGCTACGACCATTGACTACCTATAGATTACCCCGACGCCTGACACTGTTCGTTTCGCTTGGGTTGCTGGGCAGCCTCTTGCTGCTGTCTGGTTGCGAGTCGGCCGACAGCAAATCCGATACCGCCGGCAGCGAACATACTGAAAAAGCGGATTCAACCGGCACGAAAACTGATTCCGCCACGGCTGGCCCTATCCGGGTTTCGCTGACCCAGGCCCAATACGACGCAGCGGATATTAAGCTGGGCGAGCTAACGCCCCGCACATTGAGCACCACGCTAAAAGTGAACGGCACTATCGACGTCCCAGCTCAGAACATGGTGTCTGTATCGGTGCCATTTGGGGGCTACATCCGGCAGATTAATCTGGAGCCAGGCATGCGGGTGCGTAAAGGAC
>JANXVQ010000767.1 GCA_025351545.1 Spirosoma sp. | reverse complement strand
CCCCCCCCACCTCTCTGTTTATTGGGCAATAAGGCTTTTAACTTTCGTAAACGAGTCAGGCAAATCAACGGGGACAGTTGCAGGCCGATGATGCAGGCGACGCCTGGATAATTCGGTTGTTATGCAAGGCAACGGCCCCCGCCCGGGAGAGGGCCCTGCCCTGCAGAAAGGCACCTTCGTACATAGAGATGGCCCCCCCCGTCAGAATCGTGCCTAAAAAAGTGGAACCAGCCCCTAGGGATACCGCCCCACTGACCCAAAAATATATGTTGGATGCGGAGGCTCCATTTGCGAGGATAGCATTGGCTCCGGTAGCTGTCGAAAATGCCCCATCTATCTTGATAATAAATATGGCATTTGGGTTGTTGAGTGCGTCGAAGGTCACATTGCCCACCCATGAGGTAGCCGCCCCCGTACAGTAGGTGTTTGGTGTGATGACCTGTCCACTACCCATGGTCACGCCGAGTACGGAGTTACAGGTAACGCTGGCCAGGGATCCGTAGGCGGATCCGACATCGGAGGCTACCTGGGCGGATGTGGCATCCGCCACATGAGTTTGTCCGGTTACGGTTCCCGGGGGAAATCCGGCGAACGCACCCACGTTTGTACCAATATCCCCGGTGATGTTTGTGTTCCCATCACTGCCAAAGGCTCCCACCGAAGTGAAAACCGCATAACTAGCCGCTGTGCCCAAGGAAGGAATCTGGCCGAAGCTATACTCGGGAAGCGTAAAAAGGGCAACAAGAGAAAGGATAGAAAGTAGGGTTTTTTTCATTTTTTTTAACTAGTTTAAAAGAGAAATTAAAGTAAAATACCGTATAAAATCCCGGTACTATCGTGAATGATGCATTTTGTAGACATGTAATCTTCAGTCGCAATTACCAAAGCGATCCCTGTACGGTTCAATTTTGTCAGGAAATAGCCACCGTAGATTTGCCAGATGTCAATCGGGGTGCCCAGGTGATCCCTGTTCAAAGGTATGAATCAGTTTTAAAAGAGACTTTTAAGGAAACAGAAACCTAAATTCTGTTTATAAAATTATGCAAAGTAAAAGTAACAATACTAATTGACAATCAGGAATTTATAATTAATTTTAAATTTGGCTTCGATGTCCGCTATTTGGTATAGGGAGGTGGCTAACATTCGTACTAAATGTTCCACCAGGTCTCTCTGAGCAGTGAAATAATCTATATAGCTATGATAAATAGGTTACCCAACACGCTCTTAAATACTTAGACAGAATTAATTATTAGATGCGATACCTTTGATATATGCGCCAACGATTTGCCTGTTTGACCCCTGATGAAGTAGCCACCTTACAGGAGGGTCACAAGCACGGCAACGGAGGAAGGAAAATCTTTATATTTTTCTTTTCGCTGTATACAACCATAAACGCGGTGAATTAGCCGCACAGGCAGGCGGCCCTGCCTCGTTTCTATGGCTCGGGCCACCCCGCTGAATCTGGTGTTCGAGGAACCCCACAGAGGCTTAGATCTACTGATAGTCGGCCACCGGACGGTCTTACCCGGCATACTCTTTAAGGCAACTCTGTGAGGCCTGTCGAAGCAGTAGGGTAGCTCAATCCGAGTAAGTCACCGGGCCAGTAAACATATGAAGAATGTTCTTCATATGTTTACTGGCTATGGGTGCGGTTCAAGCCAAAGGGAAGTTCAAAACGTATTATGAACGGAAAGTCATTGAGGGAAAAAACAAAATTCGAACCGCCAATGCGGCTTGTTTTTAAATAATGTGCGAAATAAATTAGTCCATACTATTTTTGCCCTCGTGTTCAAAGCCAGAAAATATGACAAAAACTTTTCGTTTCCCGTTGTATAAATCATGGAATTCCAGCGAATATACCCCAACTGTGTAAGCTACCCCGATATTTAGCCGGTTGACCATTCGTGGAGAGGTAGAATTTTTGTCCACAAATGGCCAACCGGCTAAACAGAGTCTGCATAAGAACTCAATCACCCGAATGAATACTGTCTCTTACTATCTAAACAGCAACGGAGCAAGCTCATGTAAACTGCGACGCCAGGTCTGGAACTCGTGGGCTGTATTTTCCGAGACATACGAAACCGCATTGTAACCGGCTGCTTTCAGATCTGTAGCCGACTTATTGACGCCATCGGGCTTTTCTTTACTGCCGCAGCTCAGGAAAACGAGTTTCGGCTTTGCCTTACCGTTGAGGTCGTCCGGCGCATAAACACCACCACTGAGCAGGCCGTAGTACCCAAAAACGCCCGGCTTGTTGATAGTGATCGTTTTGGTTTCCATGCCGCCCATCGAAAGCCCCGCCATAGCCCGATTGTCCCGGTTGGCCAGCGTGCGGAAATTAGCATCCACGTATGGAATCAGTTCATCGACCAGAACCGTCTGAAAGGGGTCAATTTTAAATTCCCTCATTTTGCCCCATTTCACTTCGTTGGTCATCCCGTAGGTCATCACGATGATGAAAGGCTTGATTTTGCCTTCCGCAATCAGGTTGTCCATAATCAGATTCGCATGTCCCTGGTTACTCCAGGCCGTTTCGTCTTCTCCCCAGCCATGTTGCAGGTAGAGCACCGGATATGTTTTCGATTTATCGGTCGAGTAGCCCGGTGGTGTATACACGTAAGCCCTTCGCGACGTGTTGGTACTTTTGGAGGGGAAAAGCACCTGCTGTACGTTACCGTGGGAAACCTCCTTCAGGGCGTAAAAGTCTTGATCATGGGCGGGTATTTCGATCCCACTCTCCCACCGTACAGAGCCGTAGTAATTCAGGGCGCCGGGATCGTTGAACTTTCCACCATCAACCGTTACGTTGTAATAATGGAAGCCTTCATCCATCGGTCCTGCCGTCGTTCCGGTCCAGAAGCCGTCTTCTCCTTTTGTGAGGATGGTGCCTCCTCGTCCGCCCAACCCCAGGCTCACCCTGACGCTATCAGCTTTGGGTGCCTTTACTCGGAATCGCGCATAACCCTGGGAGTTTACCTGCGGGTACTCCTGTTGCGGCTGGTTCAATGTAGATGGTTTAAAATCCTCAAGTACTGCCGGTTGGCTTGCCTGGGAAAAACAGGTTGCGCTTGTCAAAGCGGCTGCGAATAATACCGCTATCGTCTTTAGAGTCATTTGATTATTGGTTTAGGGTTGAGAAAGAATAAGATACGTATTAGTTAAAAAGCTGCGGCAACGTATTGGCCAGATAGAGTTTACAGTTCATCCAGGTATGACCGCCGGGTACAATTAGCGGTTTGACATTGATCTTCTTCCCGTTGAACATGGCAATATTTTGCTTCACCGGTTCATACAGAAAGTCTTCCGTACCAACACTAATGGTGAACAGCTTCAACTGCCTGTTCATCTGCTCGGCATTGGGCGACCATTCGGTGAAGTTCTTTTTGAACTCGTCGGTGG
>JANXVQ010000687.1 GCA_025351545.1 Spirosoma sp. | reverse complement strand
GATTACAGATGAACTAAATACGTTCTGCACACTCGAAGAACCAGATCATGACCAGACAATTATATGTATTGTTGGTAACTTCAGTGCTGATAATAAAGGCGTAGCCGTACGGATTTTCACCGCGATGAGTAACATTCCGATTCGAATGATCTCGTATGGCGGCACAGAAAGTAACTTATCGTTGCTCGTTCATGGTCGCTATAAAGCGGAAGCTCTGAATGCCTTAAATGATGGGCTGTTTGCAGTATAATTTTTTAACTCTGGCACAGTTACAAGCTGTGAGAGAGCTAATTACATGATAATTAACGAACGCTAGAATGCTACAACTCAATTTTATCCGCGAAAATAAAGACACCACGCTGGCGGGCCTTCGGAAGAAACATTTCGCCAATGCCGAAACGGTAGTTGACCAGGTGCTTATGCTTGATCAGCAACGACGTGATACCCAACGCGAACTCGACGACGTGCTATCTCAATCGAATGCTAAAGCGGGTCAAATTGGGGCATTGATGAAGGCAGGAAATAAAGCCGCTGTCGAAACGGCTAAAGCCGAAACCGCCGACCTGAAATCTCGCTCGAAAGAACTGGCTGATGCACTCCGCCAGGTGGAAGCTGACTTGCAAGCAATTCTGGTAACTATTCCTAATTTGCCCCACAGCAGTGTTCCCGAAGGTCGTAATGCGGAAGATAATGAGGTTATTCTCGAACATGGGGAGAAGCCAACGCTATACGACAAGGCGCAACCGCACTGGGAGTTGATCAAGAAATACGATATTATCGACTTCGAACTGGGGGTCAAGATTGCGGGAGCAGGTTTTCCGGTATACAAGGGCAAAGGTGCCCGGATTCAGCGGGCGATGATTAACTTCTTCCTTGATGAAGCCACGAAAGCCGGTTATATTGAAGTACAACCGCCCATTGTGGTTAATGAAGATTCGGGCTTTGGAACGGGTCAACTGCCTGATAAAGAAGGGCAGATGTATTATATCGCCGAAGAAAAACTGTATCTGATTCCAACTGCCGAAGTGCCCATTACGAACATGTACCGTGATGTGATTTTGCCCGAAAATCAGTTGCCAATTAAACATGTTGGCTACACGCCCTGCTTTCGGCGGGAAGCGGGTTCATGGGGCGCCCATGTCCGGGGCCTAAATCGCCTGCACCAGTTCGATAAGGTTGAGCTTGTCCGGATTGAAAAGCCTGAAAATTCATACGCGGCTCTGGAAGAGATGAGCCTGCACGTTCAGAGTTTGCTTCAAAAATTAGGGTTGCCTTACCGTGTTTTACGACTTTGCGGGGGCGATATGGGCTTTACATCGGCACTTACATACGACATGGAAGTTTGGTCGGCGGCACAGCAACGTTGGCTGGAAGTTAGCTCAGTGTCTAACTTTGAAACCTATCAGGCCAACCGACTTAAGCTTCGGTCAAAAATTGAGGGTAAAATGCAGTTGATGCACACCTTAAACGGCTCGGCTCTGGCGCTGCCCCGTATTCTGGCCTCTATTCTGGAAAACAATCAAACACCGGAGGGTATCCAGATTCCCAAGATTTTGGTACCTTATTGTGGGTTTGATGTTATTGACTGATTGCCAGTTAGATTGCCGCGTATGACCCCGATGGGGTCATACGCGGCAATCTAACTTAGTGGTTAACAAAAGGCCCAAAATCCAGTATTGGATTTTGGGCCTTTTCCAGTGGTGTCGGTTTTGAGAAACCGACACCACTATAAAATTTTGGTCAATTCAAATCGCGGGTGGTTTCAAACAGGAACCAGACACGCCGTTCGGTTTCATCAATATATACTTCGAGCAGACTGGCAGTGGCTACATCCTCCGCATCGTCGGCAATCTGATGGGTGTCACGCATGTTTTGCGCCATCTTTTTATTTTCGGCGATCAAGTCCGTCAACATATCTTTGGGAGCCACAAAATCTTCGTCATTATCCTTCACACGTTGCAGTTGGGCAATGTGTGCCACCGATCGGATTGTGTTACGGCCAATTTTCCGAACGCGTTCGGCCAGCGGGTCGATAGTTGCAAAAATCTGGTCTGCCTGTTCATCGAGTAACAAATGATAATCGCGAAAATGACGGCCCGACATGTGCCAATGGAAATTTTTTGTCTTTATATAGAGCGCAAACGAATCAGCTACCAGCCGATTTAATGATTCGGCCACCTTCTCCCGGCCTTTTTCTTCGAGGTCAGAAGGCGTATCCAGTGCTTTTATGTGCTTGATAGAATCCATGAGCAATTCTGATTTAAGGTTGTTAAGCTTGTCTCAGAAAACCCTGTGTATCCAATATTGTTTATTAACTAAAGCTTAAAATCGAGCTAAAACCTTTTCGGATACCGTCTGTCCAATAGCCAGCGACGACGTTGCGGCTGGCGAAGGAGCGTTGACAACATTGATCGCTTTGTCGGTTTCCAGGATAGCAAAATCATCCAGCAAACCACCCGTACGATCACAAGCCTGTGCCCGTACACCTGCGCCCCCATCTTCCAAATCGGACTCCTGAACTTCGGGAATAAGCTCCTGCAAAGCTTTTGTAAAAGCTGATTTCGAGAATGAGCGATACATTTCACCAAGGCCCGTTTGCCAGTATTTAGCCGCTACTTTCTGAAAACCCGGCCACGAAAGTGTCTCAAACAGTTCTTTCAGGTTCACATCTGATTTGGCATAACCCTCACGTTGAAAGGCCAGCACCGCATTCGGGCCAGCCTCCACGCCCCCATGAATCATGCGGGTAAAGTGAACGCCTAAGAAAGGGAAGCTAGGATCAGGAACCGGATAAATCAGGTTTTTGACCAGATACTGTTTCTCGGCGCGAATCTTAAAATATTCTCCCCGAAACGGTATGATACGCACGTCAACCGGCTCCCGTTGAGTCAGTTGCGCAATTTTATCGGAATATAGCCCGGCGCAATTAACGACCAATTTGGTTTCGTACCGGTTTTTATTCGTCACCACAATACTCAGACTCGTACCGGGCGTTATCTGTTCAACACGTTCGCTGAGTCGGATTTCGCCCCCCATTGCCTGAAACTTCCCGGCGTATTTATCGGATACTTGCTTATAATCGACGATACCTGTTTGTGGTACAAATATGCCCGCCACCCCGTTGACGTGTGGCTCAATTTCACGCATTTCGGCTACTGACAGTTTTCTCAAGCCGCCAAGATTATTGAGTTGACCACGTTCGTATAACGTTTCTAATTGTGGCAATTCTTCCTGTTTGGTCGCCACAACGATTTTGCCGCAAAGGTCATATGGTATGCTTTCGGCATTGCAGAAGTCGATGAGCATCTGATAGCCCCGAATACAGTTGGTGGCTTTCAGACTGCCGGGTTTATAATAAAGACCTGAGTGAATAACTCCGCTGTTGTGGCCAGTCTGGTGACGGGCTACTGCTGGTTCTTTTTCAATCAATACGACCTTCAGATCAGGCCGTTGCTGTTTTAGTTGTAAAGCGGTGGCTAACCCTACGATTCCTCCGCCAATGATTACTACGTCTGTCATGCTTTAGTAAATAAGCCGATGTCTTTACTAAACCCGGTCCCGATTTGGCGCTATACCCGGGTTTGTAGAAGCCCTGCAAAGGTAAGATGCCACCGCTGTTTATCAGCAAAAAAACGGGCGCAACGAAAACCTCTCAGTTCCCTCTCCTTGAGCTGTCATTTACTACTGGTACGGATGCTTACCGCAATTGAGATTCGACCCAATCCAGACCCCGGCCATAAAGAGCATGGGCAAAATGGACTCGATTATCGAAATCAGCATTGATCGTTTTGCCTGCGGTCATGAATTGACGAACAAGCCGGGCGTTGTCAAGCGCCTGCGGCTGGTCATACTCAGGTTCCGTTTCGGTGCGGTAGGCCGCAAATGCAGGAGCATCGCCCTCAAAATGTTGAAAAAATAAATGCCCGCGTGGTGTCCGAACCGCACATAAAAGTCCGGTTGACCGGCTGGTTGATGGAGACAAACTTCCCTCCAGGCCGCGTTTGAGCACGATAACAGCGTCGAAACCAGCCAGCATTGCCAGTTCGGCCATTTTCATCTGATACGTAATATGAAACACCGACGTAACCAGAATCTGGGCGTGACAGGGATTCAATACTTTTTCGAGCGTTGCCAGAAACGGGCGTTTAATAATAATCTGGCGACGCTCTACCCAACGGTTGAGCGCGGGCGATAATGCTTTCTGATCGAGCACCCAGCCATAGGAAGCTAAGGGCGTGTCAAGTTCGTGGTTGCTTTGCAAAAACTGACAACCGAGATTCATATATAGATCGAGCGCGTTGAGCGTGAATTTAGGTCCGCCGGAACGCCCAACCAGCGATACCGCACCGTAGCCCCGTTTCTGAAATAACTGCGCCAGCAAAGGCGTAATCAGGTAACTATTTTCGACACCATCAAAGGGTTCAGCGAGTTGCACCAGCGGCCGGTCAGCACAACTCATTGAGCCGAAACCGGGCGAGAACGTTCGTTCAGCCGCCCGCATCAGCCCCTGGTATTCCTCATTTGTTTCGTGCCGAACACGCATGATACTAGCCGCAAGCCCCCTGAATGTTTCGCACGAGCCTTCGCCAAATAAATAATCACCTAACTGCTCAGCTTCGGCAACTTGCAGGTTTGCTCCCCGAACCAGTTTGGTCGCGATAAGAAGTAAGCCCTCCGGCAAATCGGGGCAGATTTTGTTAATAAAAAAGGTGGGATGTGAAAACGCTCCTTTCCCGATTACGTTTTCTAATGTCCGCTCTTCTGGCGTCGGTCCTTTTGCCAGTAACGCGCCCAAAAAAGCCCCACGCTGTAATGGATGCGCCGTTGGGTCGGCCAACGCAGCACGGCACTCAGCTAACAATTCGGGGGTGAGCGGCTTACTGCCATACTTCCCAATACCAATATGTTTGATACCACGGCCAAGCGCGGTACTGGTGGCAGGCACATCCAGAACCATAGGAATAATTGGTTTAGCAGAGAAATAGGGAGTAAGTAAATGTAAGTAAAAAAGACTGACTATTTAATGGTCAACTTGGCAAAATGACCGTTTTACGAGCTTCATGCAGTCATTTATCATTAAAATCCTTTCTATCAAAGTTGTTGTCCGATTATGTTACCAACCAAAAAAGCTTAGTTTTGGCAAACTATAATTGACAGCCTGCGGGTTGTTATTATGTCCTCTTATTTGCCAGTAACATGACGTTTTTTTACAACTATAATACACCCCGAACATTGGCATTTCTGCTTCTGACAGCTCTGTTAGTCTGGATAGAAGTAATTGTTACACACACGGTATCCTTCAGTCAACACCCGGCAACCCTGTCGATGGGTATTGCGTTCGATCTGGTTTTTGTGACGACGGACCTGTTTTACGGGCTAGTCTGTAAACCACTTCGATTAGCCCGTAGCGGCCTTATATTCGTGGCCTTGCTAATGGTGCGGGCGGCCTTGTTTATCCTGCCAAAAACTCCTTTTTTGCCTAACCAATTAGGCCCCTTGTTGTTAGCATTCCTTGAGGGAACGGTCCTGATTGTTGCTGGATTTCGCATTCGCACCATCGTGCGGACGTATCGTAATTTACGGCCACAGACCGATACAGAAACAGCGCTCCGGGGTAGCCTGACGACTGTTTTTGGCGAAAAAGTAGCTGGTGCTATTCCTGGGGAAGGTCTTAGGATCATTTTTGACTACCCCGAACGTGTTATTGACGTTCAACGAACCCATTTGCTTTCTGGGGCCTTATGGAATACAAAGAGATGTTAGTCAATTTTCTTTTTTTGTGGATGATCGAGACTATTTCGTTCAACAATTGGGCGAGTACTAGCCTTCATATAATTCTGGGTTTGGAAAACAGGTTTGTCTTAACCGAGTTTCATTCCCAAAGTTGACACGACAGAGAACGTCTGTACGCCTTGCTAACTAGTTAATCAAGTATTTTTACGGCGAAATTATTATTTCGGTATCAATGGCAGAACGCATCAGCTACGGCAAAACATGGTGGGGACAACAGTGGCTCAATGCCTTAACAAGCATCGACATGGCCAACCGCTTGCCGCGTGGTAAAACTTACGCCAACAAAGGCGCAGTGCAGGGGCTGACTATTGCCAAAAACCAGATTAGCGCATCCATCAAAGGGTCGGCACCCCGCCCGTATAAAGCCAAATTATCGCTGCCGTTATTTACCGAGCAGGAGAAAGAATGGCTGCTTGCCGAAATCCGGGAGAATCCGGCCATACTAGCCCAACTGCTAAACCGTCAGCTTCCCCCCGAACTGATTGAGTTTGCCAATCGACGAAACATTATATTATTTCCGCAATCATTTCGGGATTTGTCAATGGGCTGCTCCTGCCCCGATATCGCCGTTCCCT
>JANXVQ010000675.1 GCA_025351545.1 Spirosoma sp. | reverse complement strand
AATATAGCGGCTCAGATTGATACCTTCGCTGACAAATTCACGACGCTAATCCAGTTTTTGACTCAGCAAATGGTTTTATAAGAAAGCCCTGGTCTTCATGATGAGCGACGGCCGAAAAAGTATTCCACAAGACACAAGATTGCAAGCCCAAACATCACAACTGTGCCGATCAGGTGTACAACATCTCCCCATGTCATTTTCTCAAAAAAGGGACGACCTAGCAGGCTTGAAAGGTTGAAGCCTCCAATAACTGTAAGCGCGAAGAACTGGAGAAGAGACCTGCGTCGATTTTTCATAGTTTTTGGTGTGTTAGGGCCGCACTAATAAGTGCTAATAAAGGCTATTTGCCAATACTCTTTGCAAACTCTTTAGGCTACGGTGGTTCTTGTTGTATAATCAAACGTTATGATAACCTGCGGGAAAAGTTAAACATGATTGCAGTTTTGTTTACCAGTTAGTTGGCTTGTTCCATTAGGTATCTGGTAGGCAATGAGGCTTATTACATGGGTGTGAGGATGTATAGCGTTGGCCGTATCTCTTTGAGCGGCCAACGCGCTAAAGTCGTTCTAGTGCTGATTCTATCTGTTATTGCAGTGTGGCCACTTTCGTCACCTGAATAAATGGATTAAGCGCTCTTGAAATAACGCACATTTTAGACGCATCTTCGGCAACCTGATCAAACTGTTCAGCCGACATACCCGGCACTCTGCCCGTAATTTTCAACTCAATTGCCGTGATTGTCAGCGTATCCGTGTCTAACGTCAGAGTAGCATTCACACTCAGTTTGTCGGGCGTGAACCCAGATTGCCCCATTGTTGCGCTAACGGCCATGCCATAGCAACCGGCGTGGGTAGCAGCCAGTAATTCTTCGGGGTTCGTTCCCGCCTTACCATCTTCGCTGACGAGTCGGGTTTTGAACGAATAGGGCGTGTTGTCTGATGCACCACTGAATGACGACATTGTTCCTGTGTCGTCCTGCACATGGCTGACTTATTCTACCCGTCAATTATAATGAAAGTTTATACAAGTTACCCTTCGTAGAATTTCACTTTCTTTTCACGTAAAAAAGCTTTAATTACATCCACATGAACACACTGACCGACGTTCAGAAATGGGTAGTTTGACACACGGCTTTTGCGCCCGTTCACAAGAACTTCCTGATCTTCAATATCAAAGCCGAGGTGCAAATGGCGCGTAGCCGACTGCATACCATAAATTAGCCCCTGCATATCGAATAACGGCCCGCCACTTTGGCCCCGCAAGCCGGGCGTACTTAATTCGATCCCGGTGGCAATGCCATTATCGCCCGACAGTCGCGTTATGATGCCATCAATTGGGAAATTGGGGGAAGTGATACGCCCCGTAGTTGTCCATTCAATATCGTCGGTAGTTGGAACGTACCGAAAATTGGTAAACTCAGGAAACGGATACCCCAGGCGGCATAAACTACGGCCGGGTTTTACACGGCTAGTATCGGCCAGAAAAACAGCATGTGAGCGGTAGAGCAACCGATTATAGCCTTCAAAACGCAATAAAGCCAGATCCTGCGTCGGGTGTGATTCAATAGTCAGTTTTTGAAACTGGTCAACGCAGCTGACAAAGTTGTTTCTTACCCGAATAATCGTGTCGGCAGTAAGTTTAAATTTAGCTTCCAACTGGCTAATAAGATGAGCCGCGTTCTTCTCTCGCAATGCTTCTCGACGAGCACCCTGAAATTCCCGGTAATGATGGTAAATAGAATCGCTTTGGCTGATAAGATCAGCAACGTGCTTACACGTAATAGCACACCCTTCTTCATTTACAAAAAATAGCGTGGCTGTACCGGGTACAATTTCATTGTGGCCATAGAGCCGAACAATGGAATGCATGGGTTGGGTAAACAAATTAACGCGTTCAATGGCGTCAACAAACATAGGTAGGTCGTTAGGCGATAAGTCAATCAGGCGGCAATATAGAGATTGTGCCGGATTGATTAGTTCACCAATAAACAGACGCATCGCTTATCGACCGGTCCTTGATGAATCGCGAATACCAAGCGGACCCGGAACCGTTGTATCTCCTACTTCTCCGTGAGCATCCTGAACGCTTTTTTTCGTAGCCGCCGATGTGTCTTCAACGGCGTTGGATTCTGTACGAGCGGTCGAATCGGTGCTGACACCATCAACACTATTTTGATTTTCGCCACACTTCTGAACAAGTAGAGCAAAGACCAGTACAGCAATCGCAATCATAGCCCAGCGAAGCCAACGCACGTTTTCCTGCCGCCGATCACCTTCGGCACTTTTGGGGATATTCGGGTTAATGACCGTTCCGCTGAGATTATCAGCAGCCTGAACTTCGGTTTGCGGGCCAGTAGGCGTGACCAGCTCATCGAACCCAAGCAAACTGCCAACTCCATCCAGCCCCGTCGGCAACGCCTTTCGGAACTCGGTTGCCTGACCTAACAGTAGAGTTTTCAGACTATCGGCAGTCAATCCTTTTTCCTGTTCCTGACGCCCTAGAGTACCCATCAGCACCGAGCCGGCCAGTCCCAGAATAGTCATGGCCGACTGAGGCTTCGTGCCACTATAAATACTAAGAAGTTCAGTGGTTTGGGCAAGCTTATCGCCAAAAATATGATCAAGAAATTTCGCGTCGGCGGTGGTTGATTCCTCAATTTCCTGAGGTGTATCGATCGTTTGGCTAATGTCTAAGGGAGTTTTTGCGTAATCGCCTTCATCCAGAAAATTGACAATTGTTGATGCGCCACCCGATATTTGAACACGCCGGGTCAGTCCTCCGAGTAAGGTTGGCAGCGCACCATTGACGGCTTTCAGGATATTAGCAGATGATTCATTCAGCACAACGCTAAGCTTATCGACTACAGCAGGCGTAAATTGTTCTTTGAGGTAAGCTACTAAATGAACAGCCATGAGGTTTTCGTTGAGTTGAGATCAATAAAACCGGGCATCTGTTCAAATGTTCGGAAAGATGAGTTTAACGGAAT
>JANXVQ010000617.1 GCA_025351545.1 Spirosoma sp. | reverse complement strand
TCCCGGTAGGCATTGTCGCAACAGGGGCGCTGGCCAGTGGTTTTGGCGATTGGCGTGCCGCTTTTGGCATTGGTATCGTACCCTTAATTGTCGCTTGTCTGGTGTGGGCACTGCTGCCCGAATCGGCCATGTGGCAAAAAGGACGCATCGCAACGTCAGCAAATAAACCCAATTTATTTAGTCTTGAAAATCGACCAAATGTCATCAGTGGAGCCATTATTTATGGTTCGGTACTGATTGGCGTTTGGGGAATTTTTTCCTGGATACCAACCTGGGTACAATCGCTGTTGCCAGCGGGTCAAACCGGCCAGGCCGAACGCGGTATTACGATGGTGCTTTTGGGTATGGGGGGCATTTTGGGTGGAGTCGCTTCGGGTTTTCTCGTCGCCCGGCTGGGACCTCGCCCAACATTACTGTTCACATTTGCCGGTTGCATACTGGCTTGTGGATTGCTTTTTCTGACGAACAATTTCTTTTCTCCTGTCGTTTATGGCGAACTGGCGTTGCTGGCGTTGTTTTTTGGTCTCAGTCAGGGATCACTATCGAGTTACGTACCAACGTTGTTTCCTGCATCAATTCGCGCTACTGCCACGGGTTTCTGTTTTAACGTTGGGCGGTTATTTACGGCCACTTCGGTACTTTTTGTTGGCGCTTTGACTGTTGCCCTGGGCGGTATCGGTAATGCGTTAGTTATATTCTCAGCCGCTTTTGTGATCGCGTTTGGCGCGATTTGGATAAAGAAATAAAAAACCGGAGTCAAAAAAACACGCAGTAATTATGCCCCATATCACACTTCCAGAAGGCGTTCCGGGTATTCGGAGTCTTGTCATGTACCGGCCCGATACCGGACAACCACTTTACGCGCTGGCGCAGGCTTTGCTACGGGCCGGTTCGCCCGACAGTACGCTTGTTGATGCCGAACGTGAACTGATTGCGGCCTTCGTCTCGAAGCAAAATCAGACTGATTTTTGCATGAATAGCCATGCCGCTGCATCCCGTTATCTCTATGCCGATCAGCGGAATCTGGTCGATCAGACGTTAGAAAACGTGAGCACAGCCCCGATTTCAGCGAAGTTAAAAGCCTTACTGGCTATTGCCGACCATGTTCAGTCCGATGCCCGTACCGTTTCGGATGAGCTGGTGGCAGCGGCCCGCGCCGAGGGAGCGACCAATGGCGACGTTCACGATACAGTACTGATTGCTGCTTCATTCTGCATGTATAATCGCTATGTGGATGGGCTGGCCTCGCTCACCCCTGCCGATCCGGCGGCCTACGAGGCAATGGGCGAACGAATGGGAACCATAGGCTATCAATTGCCGAATGAAAGAAGGTAGTTTGGGACTAGTACAGCCGGGCTTCAAAATCCGGCTTTTCTGTCTATAACACAGTCCCAATCACATCTTTTAGGCTAAAATCATGGAATTATACATTCGGGTTGACCAGTAACAAGGAAAACGTTCGTTCATACCATATGCTCAATCCGAACGACTACTTTTGTTTAACCTAACATGGATCTATGCGATTTATAGCCTTTACCGCCAGTGTTCTGGTTCTTCTGACTCTAGTTTCGAAAGCCCGGGCTCAGGGTGTAGTGGATGGCTTTATGCGCGGTCAACGCAAGGCCAGTCTGGCCATAATTGGCTCACAATCCACGTACGACACCTATTTTATCAACAAGACCGAAACGAGGAACCCGAACCTTGGCACTGTTACCACGCAAGCCCTGACCCTTGTTGGAACCTATGGGTTAGGCTATGATCTGGACCTGATCGTGGCGGCTCCGTATATTCGGACAGAAGCCAGTGCGGGTTATTTTCCTAAACAGGAAGGCTTTCAGGATGTATCGGCCACGCTCCGGTGGGAAGCTTTTGACTACAAATTTGGCTCTACCCGACTGTCCTGGTTATTTGCGGTTGGGTACTCCATTCCGATGCAGAATTACGTCAATGACGCCTTAATGGCTATTGGTCGCGGATCGCAGAATCTGGATGGACAAACCATGCTTCATTTTAAAGCGCGTTCGTTTTTTGTGACGGGTCAGTATGGGTATATCCGACGTGGGCAAGTCTCGCTCGATCGGCAGGTAAATTATTACGACCCCAGCCAGCTTAATCTGTACAGCAGCACAAAGGCCAACGTGCCCGATGTGACAGAACTGATTGTCCGCGCGGGCATTGTAACAAAATGGTGTAACGTTGATGTTTGGGCACAGCGGCAAACACCCTACAACGAAGGAACCAACATTGGCCCTGGTATCCCGTTTCCGACGAATGCGGTTGGCTTTACACGAGTAGGAGCAACGGCGTACCTGCGATTGCTAAAGCAATTTGGTCTGACAGCGGGCTATAACACGACCCTCGATGGTCGGAATACGGGCAAAAGCACACAAATCAACGGAGGGATCGTCATTGGCCATTGGACCGCAAATAATTAGTCCTTCGTTAATAGCTATACGGGGTCTCCTCATGACCATATCAACTATGAAAACGCTTTTCTCTACTATTATTTTTAGTGTACTGCTGCTGTGGGTAGTGGGTTGTAAAGAGCCCATCATCGACGAAGGTATTCTCCCGTTTATAGTGCCTGCCACGGTCGATGCCGACGGGGGTTCCTGGCGAACCATTGTCCTGAAATCATCGACCGATATTTCTGTGCCACAACCCACAGCCACTACGTCGGATGCGTATAGAAAGGAGTTGACAGACATAAAAAATGGACTGCTGGCCGCAACGCCCGAGCAAAATACAGCTGTTGACTATTGGGCCGCCGGGGGCGTTTTGCGCTGGAACCAGATTGCCCGGCAGTTGGTGGCAAAATACAATATAACACCCGGTTACGATTACGCAACCGGCCAGACTACACCCGCTGATGCCGCCAATCCGTATGCGGGGCCACCATATGCCGCTCGTGTATATGCCCTGTTGAGCGTGGCCCAGTATGATGCTTTAGTCGTGGCGTGGCGGGCAAAATACCAGTACAATCGTCCATCGCTGGAGAGGCAGGGTGTTATCTCGCGGGTGCCTGTACTCGATGTGCCGTCCTACCCATCGGAGGGGGCAGCTATTGCCGAGGCTTCGTGTCAGGTGCTGGTGTCTTTCTTTCCGAACGAGATTAACTGGCTCAGGGCCAAAGCCATGGAGCACAAACAAAGCCGTGTTTGGGCCGGAACTAATGTGCCAAGCGATGTGAAGGCCGGTGAAGATCTGGCTATGGCTGTGGTCGAAAAAGTCATTAATCGGGCTAAAAATGACCGCTTCAGCGTTGCTCATGATCCGAATAATAGCTGGCAAGCGACATTTAACAGTGCTGCTTACGACCAGAAATGGAAAAGTCTGGAAAATCCAATGCGTGCGCCCATATTGCCGTTGGCCGGTAAGGTGAAAACCTGGTATGATTCAACGACTATTTTTCGGGCATCGCTTGCGGTTCCACCGGCTACGACGTCGCCGGAGTTTCAGAAAGCACTGAGTGAGGTACGTGATATTGCTAATGCCCGAACCCGCGAGCAATGGCGCATTGCCAATTATTGGGACAACGGCAATAATACGTATTCACTGTCGGGGCTTTGGAATTTTCTGGCCGAAGGTTTTATTCGGGAGGATGGACAAAATGAACTGCGAACGGCCCGAACCTACGCTCTCCTGAACCGGGCAATGCACGATGGGACTACAGCCAGTTGGCGAACGATGTATACTTATTTTGTGCCGCGCCCTTCGCAAGTCGATCCTGCTGTTAAAACGGCCACGACTATCCCGAACATGCCCGGCTACGTATCTGATCGGGCAACCGTTTCGACCGCAGCCGCTACGGTACTGGCCTATATTTTCCCTACAGAAGCGACCAGCCTGTATGCGCAAGCCGCCGAATCAACCCTGTCGGGAATGTATGGCGGAACTCAGTTTCGGTTCGATAACGATGAGGGTGCAAAATTGGGGACGTTTATCGGGCAGATGGCCGTTTCCAATGCGAAAGTCGACGGCGCGAAGTAGCCAGACTTTTAGGCTGCTGCATAGCGACTTTCGTGTTCAGTCTGGGTACGTTTATTTGCCTGACGAACCTGAAGCGAACCGCCATTGACCAGAACCAGGGTATCGAAGGCCGCACAGATGGATAAGGTTTAAAACTTTGGCATAGTGTTTTTGTTGTACTAGACGAGTGCTAATTTTCCTGGCTTTTTGTCGGTTAAGTCACCCCTTGATTGTCAACCGGCTGATAGAGTAAATACGTATATTCAGTAAAGATTATGCGAAACAATTTTGGTCTTTATCGCGCTCGTGCGCTAGGTAAGCCCGTTGTGTTGTCCTCCTCCCCTAAGGCGTAACCAATTGATGCTGGAATTTAGGCCCCTCCCGATATAGACTATCAGGGG
>JANXVQ010000615.1 GCA_025351545.1 Spirosoma sp. | reverse complement strand
CAGATTCTTAAATCTGACACCACCACAAGTAACCGACACCACAACAGAGGATCGAGGGACACGTACTTCGTTAATTAATGCCGCCAAAGCACAGGTGCTTCATTTCCATGAAGTAATCCATGCCATATTTGGAGCCTTCTCGGCCAATGCCCGATTCTTTGATACCACCAAAGGGTGCTACTTCTGTCGAAATCATGCCTTCATTGATGCCAACCATGCCATACTCCAACGCTTCGGCAACCCGCCAGCAACGCGAAATATCTTTGCTGTAGAAATACGATGCGAGGCCATAAGGCGTATCGTTGGCCAGTTGAATCACTTCCTTTTCGTCAGTAAATCGGGCAATAGGTGCTACCGGGCCAAAGACTTCTTCGCGGGCAATAACCATGTCGGGTGTAATATTTGTCAGCACCGTTGGCTGAAAAAACAAGCCTTCCAACGCATTGCCGCCAACGATAATTTTAGCCCCTTTCGACAGAGCATCTGCCAAATGGTGCTTTACTTTAGTCAAGCCTTTTTCATTAATTAAAGGCCCCATTTGAACATCATCGTCCATGCCATTACCGACCCGCAGAGCGGCTACGGCTACTGAAAGTTTTCCAACAAATTCATCGTAAACCCTGTCGTGGACATACATTCGATTGACGCATACACACGTTTGCCCATTGTTTCGAAACTTAGATGCCATTGCCCCTTTTACGGCAGCATCAATGTCGGCATCCTCAAACACAATGAAAGGTGCATTGCCGCCCAGCTCCAGCGATATTTTCTTCAGATTTGATGCACACTGGCTCATCAATAGCTTACCAATAGCCGTTGAACCCGTGAATGATAACTTACGCACCTTGTTATTTTCGCACAGTTCTAAACCTACCTCCGCATTTTTTGACGTCGTGACTGTATTATAGACGCCCGGCGGGAAACCAGCTTTTTCGGCCAGATACGAAATGGCCAGGGCCGTAAGTGGCGTTTCAGAAGGTGGTTTCACAATCACCGGGCTGCCCGCTGCGAGGGCCGGACCTACTTTTCGAGTGATCATGGCCAGCGGAAAATTCCAGGGCGTAATGGCGGCCACAACACCGATAGACTGTTTAATGACGACCAGCCTTTTGTCTTTTGTATTGGCCGGGATAACATCACCGTATGTACGTTTCGCTTCTTCGGCAAACCACTCGACAAAGGAAGCCCCATAATCGACCTCTCCCCGACTTTCCGACAAAACTTTTCCGCACTCCATCGTCATCAGCCGGGCCAGTTCTTCCTTATGCTCCACGATCAATGTAAACCACTTTCGGAGTAACGTCGATCGTTCTTTGGCTGTCAGATCCCGGTAAGCAGGCCAGGCTGCATGTGCTGCGTCGATGGCCGTGCGAACATCTGCGTTTCCCATATCCACTACAGAAGCAATGATATTGCCGGTTGCCGGATCAATCACATCAAATGTTTCTCCATTGGCGGCATCTACCCACATACCGTTTACATACGATTGGGTTCTGATCAGCGAATTAGTGGCCTGTGGTTTTGGCGTTGTATGGGTTGAGTTCATCATCAGAAGGTGATTATCTGGCGAATGGCTTCGCCTTTTGCCAATCGTTCAAAACCCTCGTTTACGTCGTCTAAGCCTAGTTTGTGCGTCATCAGTTTATCGACGGGCAAGCGACCGGATTGGTACAGAGAAATGTACGCCGGAATATCCCGAACCGGAACGCAGCTACCAATGTAAGAACCTTGTAATGTCCGTTCTTCGGCCACCAGTTTTACCGGAGCAAATTGCATGAACTTGCTGGGGTGCGGCAAACCAGCCGTAACCGTTTTACCTCCCCGACCTGTGGCATTGTATGTAAATTCCAACGCCTGAACGACTCCGGCAAACTCGAAACCTATATCCACGCCCCCACCGGTGAGGTCTTTTACCTGTTCTACTGCATCGGCCTGCGAGGAGTCAACCGCCACATGAGCACCCAGCTCAAGCGCTTTGGCCAACTTATCTTTGTTGACATCGGCTACAATTATTTTGCTGGCTCCTCCGGCAAGTGCCCCCAATAAGGCCGCAAAGCCGATACCACCCATGCCCGTAATCAGGACAGTTTGACCAAGCATCAATTTTGCCGTATTGATTACAGCGCCTACGCCCGTCATTACCGCACAGCCAAATAAAGCGGCAATATCAAACGGTAATTCCGGATCAATTTTCACCACCGATTGTCTGGAGACGACCGTGTATTCGGCAAAACCAGACACGCCCATGTGGTGATGAATTGGCTGTTGCTGCTTATTCTGGAGTCGAACTCCGCCACCTAACAATTCGCCTTTATTGTTGGCCGCAGCCCCGTTTTCGCAAAGCGCCGGACGCCCGGTCATACAGGGCATACAGTGGTTGCAGATCGGGACAAACGAAAACACGACGTGATCGCCAACGGCAATATCATGCACATTCGATCCCAGCTCAACAACCTCACCGGCAGCTTCATGGCCCAATACCATCGGCATTTGACGAGGTCGATTACCATCAATGACCGATAAATCGGAATGGCAAAGTCCGGCAGCTTTAATCTTAACAAGTACTTCACCTCGTTGCGGTGCGTGTAATTCTACCTCTTCAATAGTAAGAGGTTTACTGTTCGTATACGGGCGCTCTGTGCCCATTTCATGTAAGACTGCGGCTCTTATCTTCATTCTATCGTTGTTAAGAAACAGCTACCCAAAAGGCACCTTGCCCCGGTTCAAAACTTCTGTAGCTTCAACCGTGGACGGTCGACGCTATAGAAGTTCTCTTTAAGCTGTATTAAGTAAGAAAGGTTCAGCCCCCCAGTTCTTACCGGGGGGGGAAGCCAAAATCCAACCTAGATAGTCAATGTTTGTATCTGTTATTCGTTACTTGGGCTGTTGTAAAAACTCATCAATGTTCTGTCCAACTTTCTCCATCAGCAGAGTTCGCGCTTCAATACTGGCCCAGGTAACGTGCGGAGTCAGGGCCAGATTTCCTTTGTTTTTTACGTGCAGAAGCGGATTTGTTGACAAGATAGGTTCCTGCGTAAATACATCAATGCCCGCTCCGGCTATTAACCCTTCATCCAACGCTCGTGCTAAATCCGCTTCGTTTACAATACCTCCCCGGCCCACGTTGAGCAGAATAGCCGACTTTTTCATGTGTTTCAGTCGATCATAGTTCATGAGATTAGCCGTATTTTCATTAAGCGGAGCATGAATAGAAACCACATCTGATGTACGTAAGAATTCATCCAATTCCAGACGCTGATAGGGTTGCTGGTTGTTTTGACCCGATGTTGAGTAATACACGACTTCGGCACCAAACGCATCGGCAACTTTTGCGACTTGTCTACCAATAGCACCCAGGCCGATAATGCCAAACCGCTTCCCGTTTAGCTCCCAGAAACCTTTTCCAAAATGGGTAAATATGTCGGTTTTTGAGTAGTCGCCCTCTTTTACGTACTGATCGAAATAAGGAATATTAACCAACAAATGAAACAACAAAGCGAAGGTGCCCTGAGTAACACTTTGGGTTGAATAATTCAGTGCGTTTTTCACTGGAATACCACGTTTTTCGGCCGCTGCTTTATCGACGTTATTTGTTCCCGTAGCAGCAACACAAATCAATTTTAATTTTGGCGACTGCTCAATAATTGATTTATCGAGTACGACTTTATTAGTAATGACAATGTCGGCATCCTGGACTCGCTCCAATGTCTGTTCTGGACGCGTCGTTTGATAGTATGTTACCTGACCATAGCGCTCCAGCAAATTGAGGTTAGGAATTTCACCCATTGTTTTGACATCCAGAAACACTAACTTCATTTTTGTTTATGAATTGATCTTGATGAGATTCATTTAACTTCTACTGCGCATTTTTCACTTTGACGACCACTTTTTTAACGCCCTCATAACTCTCTACTTTATTGCCAGGATTATGAGCCTCTTTCGTTGTAACAATATAGAAAGTACCGGGTTCAGCTATGTAGAAGCTTCCGTTATCAATCGTATAAAAACCAATATCTTTAGTTGCGCTGTATTCCTGATTAACGGTAGCATTATCTAGCGGTATTATACCAATTTTCTCCTTTCCTTTAATGACAAGATGAACGTCATTATACGTGTGATCTAAACACTGTTGAAGTAATCACTAAAATCTAGTCAGCAAGACAATTCCCGTTCAGTACGAAAGCGTGCTTATCACTATTGTACGATTAATTATGTTGATTTTTCAGGGAATTTATATTCCTGCATCATAGGAATAAACTCTATAGTATGATGCAGGAATAAACAAAAGCGAAAGCGTTTTCTACACTTAATTCTTAGCGACTTTCTTAACCTGTCCAATACCAAACTGATCGCCTGCGGCCACGGCTTTACCACCAACAAATTGAATTTCTACCATTTTTTCACTTTGAACATCATTAAAATTCTGATCTTCCAGCGTGGTAACAATTTTGCGTGTTTTCACATCAATAACATCTCCGCTTGATGGGTATGCATACTTTCCATCTAAACTAAAGGTAATCCAGCCTGGCATATCGCGTACCAGAATCGATGTTTTTTGTACGGGCGGCATAACCGTATTATCAAATATATGGACACGATTATTAGCACCATCACACAACCAGATTTCTTTCTCATCGGGCGTCATACCAATGCCATGACTTGGGCAACTGTGCCGCTTCACTTCGCCAATATTAAAACCTTCCACCACCACACGGTGAAGAAATTTCCCTGTAACGAGATCGCCAATTTCGAAACCTAACAAGCCATTAACATTCACATAAACAAGCGTCTGTGAACCATTAATTGTAAAAGGGCGAATGTCTGCAGCAAATGGGCCAACCTGTTTTGTTACTGTATGGGTTTTGGTGTCGGCAACGTTAAGCATCGTCGATTTGAGACCAGCCAAATAAACGTAATTCCCATCTGGCCCGTAAATTGTATTATGCGCGCCAGAATTGGTAACTATTTTTTTGATAATGTCACCCGTTTTAGCATCCAGTACGGTCCAAAATTCCTTCTCTAAGGAAGGCATATAAATGATTTTACCATCGGGCGAGATTGAGATTCTGTCGACTCCACCTTCATATTGCTTTTCCCATAAAAGCTTCTCTGTGGTAATA
>JANXVQ010000614.1 GCA_025351545.1 Spirosoma sp. | reverse complement strand
CTCAACATGCGAGACAGCAAGCCAGGTAAAAATCGTTTGAGATAGATAGCATAGGTCTCCGTGCCGCCAATGTATACTTCCTCTTTTTCCTGAGAAACCGCCTGTAATAGTCGCCTGGCAAACTCATCAGCGGGCATTCCTTTTTCTTGATTTGCATCCATTTTGCCATGAGTCTGACCGTTGGCGCTCAAAGCATTTACCGAAATACCCGTTTTGATATAACCGGGACAAACAATGGTTACGCGAAGTCCCGAGTGGTAAATTTCGGCCCGGAGCGCATCGAAAAATCCGTGCAGTGCGTGTTTACTGGCACAATAGCCCGAACGCTGTTTGGTAGCCAGCTTGCCTGCTACGCTGCTGGTAACAACGAAATGACCGTTGCCCTGCACCAGCATTAGTGGTAACACAGATTTTGTGAGGGCTATAACACCAAAGAAATTGACATCCATAATCCGTTTATAAACCGAGAAGTCGGTGTCTATAACGGCGCTTCGCTGAGTGATACCCGCGTTCTGAAAAACGTAATCAATCCGGCCAAACCGCTGACGTATGGCGTCAACACAGGCGGGCAGACGTTCGATTTCTGTCATGTCCATTGGCAGCACCATCACATCAGATATCGGTAATCCGGTTTTCCTGGCCACCCGTTGTAATTCATCTTCACGCCGGGCCGATAAAATCAGTTTTACCTTCTCGGTGTGTCCCAGTTCAAGGGCAATAGCCTCGCCAATGCCCGATGAGGCACCGGTAATCCAGATAACAGAATCAGCGAACGCCATACTTAAGCAATGCTTATAAATGAAAATTGATGCGCCCTGTTTTCTTCTGTACGGCTAGCTCTACGACTTTTCCAATGGGTAAGGTCAGATTATACTGAACATGACCAGCCGGGAAGTCGAATAATACAGGATAATTATAATTCGCAACCGCTTCGGCTATAATCTCGTAAGCATCTTTGCCGAATGGCAGCGACAGGTTGGCGCGCATGTCTGTAAATTGACCCACTACCAAGCCCGCCAGATCGGCCAACCGCCCGGATCGGCGGAGCTGCGTCATCATTCGGTCGAGCGAGAAAAGTGTCTCGTCTACATCTTCGATGAAGAGAATTTTATTGCCAAAGTTTATATCGGTTGGTGTACCAATTGAGTTAATCAGTAACGTTAAGTTGCCGCCTACAAGTGGTGCCGTAGCCCGGCCCGGCCGGTTGAGAGAGTGCCCGGATACCGTATAATGCGTGGGAATGTCACCGAACAACCATTGCCGTAATGACTCCAGCGAATCCGCCCGGTCGGGGTCGCCAAATTGGCGGGGCATGAGACCATGTAGACTCACAAGGCCATGATTATGCAGCAAACTCAGGAGTACCGTTACATCGCTGAAGCCTACCAGCCATTTTGGACTGGCTTGCAAACCCGACAAATCGAGACCGTCGGCAATGCGATAACAACCATAACCTCCACGGGCTGCAAATACGGCTTTTACGTTTGGATCGTCGAAAAGGCGTTGGAGATCGGCTCGGCGGAGGTCGTCGGAACCGGCAAACGGGCCATCAATGGCCTGTAAACTATCGCCTTCAATAACAGTGAGTTGCCATACGTCGCGCAGAATACGCAGTCCGTCGGCCAGTTCGGCATACGGAAACCAACTGGCCGGAGCGACCACACCGACCGTATCGCCGGGGGACAGAAAAGGTGGAAGCATTTAGTTACTGATTATCTTTAATACGCTGTTGCGGCACTCAATTCAACTCGGCCTCTTCGGTCTCGTCTAACTTATCCAGATCGACCAGTAGTGTGCCGTTCTGATTAACCGTAAACATGACCGGAAATTTTCGCCCCCATAGAATTTCCTCGTACCGGTACGAAAAACGGTCATGTACCGACTGGGCAAACGTATCGTCCATTGCCTGTAAGGAAATTAAAATCTCCGTGTCCGTTTTTTCCAACTCTTCGGGCGTGCAGCCAAACAGGGGGCTTTCGGTCGTGACAGGATGGACCAGCGTCCAGTCTCTCGGGAAGAAAGCGACTTTGCTGCGCTCCAGATTCAGCCCATAATATTTCCGAATCAATGTACCATCCGGCTTATTTTCTGAGCGCGAGAGCGTTGCAGTTACTTGTAAATTAATGAGTTGATTGTCTCGCGTGTTAATAATCCGGAACATCCAGGCGTTCACATCCAGATAGGGAGCAAATACCGATTGCTTCGAAAATCGGATGTGTGCCACCGGCCTCGAAAATCGACCGTAAAGCAAGCCTGTTGCCAGGGCAAAGGCCAGCAAACCAATCATGGATTCAAAGGCGGCAATTGAACTGGTGATAAAACTAGCGGGTGAAATGTGGCCATACCCAACTGTGGTGAGCGTTTGGGCGCTGAAAAAGAAGCACTTCCAGAAAGGACCGTTTAAAACTTTATCGTCTACACCAGTAAGTGTTTCTGCCCCGGTAAGCATGTAAATGCTGGCAAAGAATATATTCGCGACTAAATAAAATACCAGAAGCCAGCACAAAAATTGAAACCAACCCATCATAATGAGTCGATTATATATATTCAACCGATCCCATAATAGTCTGTTAACGCGGACAATATTAAAACTACCATCTTTGTTGATAAGCCGCGCGTAGGAATCGGTCAGTTTTGTGCCAAACCCAAGATCGCTGCGTCGTTCTTCCTGTTCAACCAATTTACTATTTTCGGGAGCGTGGTTGAAAAGACGGCGGTTTGGCGTATTCATAGTGGCGATGTTTGTTGTATCGAGCCATAAACAGGTCGGCAAGCAAAGTTATTGCAAATTTGTCTTGCTCGTCAACGCATAACATGAATTATCTACCCTTCTGTTCATCTTATGAACCCAATTGAAATTGTAACTGGTTTGCTTGGTGTAACAACGCTGCTGGCAGTGATTGCTCGCCGAGTGCGAATATCCTACCCAATCCTGCTGGTTATCACTGGTCTTTTCATTGGCTGGATACCTGGTTTGCCGCCCGTTGTTCTGTCGCCAGAAGTCGTTTTTCTCGTGTTTTTGCCGCCGTTGCTCTATGCTTCCGCCTGGCAGATCGACAATATAGAGCTTAAACTCTATAGCCGCTCGGTGTCGTTTCTGGCGGTTGGTCTGGTGCTATTTACCTCTACTGTTGTGGCCTGGGTTGCCCACATGGTTATTCCCGGTTTTTCATGGGCGCAGGGTTATTTGCTTGGCGCCATTATTGCCCCGCCCGATGCTGTAGCCGCTTCGTCAATAACTAAGGGGTTAAATATTCCAAGGCGAATTACGACCGTGCTGGAAGGCGAAAGTCTGGTGAATGATGCTACCAGTCTTATTATTTACCGGTACGGACTGGTGGCCATTCTGACCAGTCAGTTCGTGCTGTGGGAAGCTGGCCTTCAGTTTATTGGTATTGCTGTGGTCAGTATAATTTTAGGGTTAGCAATTGGCTGGATAACGGTTCGTATCCATCAGGCCATCAGTAAGGATACCGTTACCAACACAGCCGTTACCCTGCTAATACCTTACGGCTCGTACCTACTTGCCGAAGAACTTCATATTTCGGGGGTATTAGTTGTGGTGACTGTTGGTTTGTTTGTTTCGGCTCGCAGTGACAAAGTGTTTACGTATCAAAGTCGGCTACAAACGAATTCGGTTTGGGCAGTTGTTGTCTTTCTGCTCAACGGCCTGGTATTTATTTTGATTGGTCTGCAACTTCCGGCTATTGTCTCCGAACTAAACGGTTATACGCTTCCTCAGGCAGTTACGTACGCCTCACTCATTAGTGGCGTAGCTATTGTTTGCCGAATTGTCTGGGTTTTCCCTGGCGCTTACCTGCCGCGTTGGTTGAGTCGGGGTATTCGGGAACGGGAAGAAAACCCCACCTGGCAACAAGTAACTGTTTTGGGCTGGGCTGGTATGCGGGGCGTTGTATCGCTGGCGGGCGCACTGGCTTTGCCCGTCATAATGCCCAACGGACAGCCGTTTCCGGGGCGCGATTTAATCCTGTTCATTACATTCGGCGTAATTCTTTGTACGCTCGTGCTGCAAGGCCTGACATTGCCCGTGCTGATTGATGAATTAAATGTGCGGGAAACGGTTGATGAAAAACTGGAAGAACGTCGATTACGCCGAAAAATGGCACAACAAGCCATTACGCATTTAGAATCCAATCACTCGGCGGGGTCGGTTCACGACGATGTTTTGAATTATGTTAAAAACACGTATGAGTTACGGATCAATGAGTTGAACGGAATGCTTCGCGCAACGAATATATCGGAACGCCCGGCCGAACTCTATCAGCAAGCCATACGACTTCAGCTAGAACTATTAACCGTAGAGCGAACGGTACTGAGTGAACAGCGAAAGAGTAGTTTACTGGACGATGAAAAATTGCGAAAAATGGAACAGGAACTGGACTTAGAGGCCGCACGTCTTTCTTTGGTACAGCCTGTGGAATAAAGTTAAATGTAATAAGTAATAGTTGAAACCAATTAGTATATAGGGTAAAGGGAGCAGGCCACAGTTATCCCGTTGGTGAATTTTATTGACGTAGCATTGAAAAGCTAAGTAAAAGTACTTAATTTGGCCTG
>JANXVQ010000556.1 GCA_025351545.1 Spirosoma sp. | reverse complement strand
GCCTGGTTAGGTGTTACATTCGACATTACGTTCTCCGAGCAGAAAAAATCGACTGATACCATTTCGGTAAATATGGACAATTCGCCTTTCCGAAATGCTGACAACTCTTTACTATTCCGCCCGGCAGGTCACGGTGCTCTGATCGAAAACCTGAATGACATTCATGCTGATATCGTTTTCATCAAAAACATCGACAATGTCGTTCCCGATGAGATAAAGGAGCCAACCGTTTCGTACAAGAAAGTTCTGGCAGCGGTATTGCTCGATGCCCAGCAGCAGATTGCCCGCTTGCAGGGTCTTCTGGAAAGGCAGTCCGGCGAGTCGGATGATGTAAGCGATGGCTATCTGGCCGAAGCCGACGAACTCTTCCGGCGAACCCTCTTCACGTTGCCGCCCGAAGGATTTGAGAACCTATCAAAAGCCGAGAAGTTGGATTACTTCCGTCGGAAATTGAATCGGCCAGTGCGGGCGTGTGGCATGGTAAAAAACGTTGGCGAACCCGGTGGCGGACCTTTCTGGGCCAAAAATCAGGATGGCTCCGTATCATTGCAAGTGGTTGAGTCAGCACAAATTGACCTAACGAATACTAGTCAAAAAGCCATTTTTGACGAAGCGACGCACTTCAATCCGGTTGATTTGGTATGTGGCTTAAAAGATTACAACGGACGTAAATACGACCTGCCCGCCTATCGCGATTCACAAACAGGATTCATTACGGCTAAGTCGAAAGATGGAAAAGACCTCAAGGCGCAAGAACTGCCGGGTCTCTGGAATGGCGCGATGGCCGACTGGAATACAATTTTCGTGGAAGTCCCGCTTATTACGTTCAATCCCGTCAAAACGGTAAATGATCTGCTGCGGAAAGAACATCAACCTGTAGAGGGTTAAGCAAACGGGGTCCGCCGTGTGGCGGACCCCGTTTACTTGCTATTATGCTGACATCCTAAACTGTAGAGCCATCAACTAATTCGGCAGCTTTAGCGCCTATGGAAATTTCTTTAATTTCGAGAGAGGCCGGTCTCTGAAATGTCAACAACGTAGTACTCTCATAAACACTAAGATTTGCATCCCGAACGCGCTCCATAATAGGCCGCAAGGCACAGGTTACTTCGTCATTGCAGTCGTCGCATTTGACGTAGAAGTTAAACGATACACATGGCGTAGGTGCAATAGGGCCATCAATAACCCGCAGCACCTGCGCCAGATTAACCCGGCCCGGATCAACCCGCAGCAAATAGCCACCACCTTTTCCTTTTTGGCTTTGCAGGATTCCATGATTACGCAGTTCCAGCAAAATGGCTTCCAGAAATTTTTTCGGGATATTTTCCTTCGCCGAAATGTAAGAAATCAGTACGGGGCCTTTGCCGTACTCTTCAGTCAAGACCTTGAGGGCTTTGATGGCATACTTAGCTTTCTTGGAGATCATAAGTTACGGTAAACTAAGGGTTTTATTGTAATAGAGCGTGGCTGGTTACACACACAATTATTCGGCTAGTACAAGCGGAAAAACAATAAGTACTTATCTATCAGCCGAAAAAATCGTTATTTTCTGTAAAGAAATAGAAAACCTTTGACTATCCCCTCCTGGCAGTTGAACAAATTTATTGCCAAACATTCACAAATCCCCTAAAAGTTTATGGACTTAGTCGGGTATTACACAAAGGCCGAAAATATAAGTAACACCCTTTATTACGCTAGTTACAAAAAACTAAAGAGAAGTACTACTATTGACAATTAAGCATCTTTTATATTTACGATCGTTAGGGTATCAAGAAAACACAGCATGCAGAGCAAACAAAATTAACCTTAGCCTATTCTGCCTGGTTGATTGTCAAAACAGAAACGGGTTGCCGGGCTGTTACCGAAGAAACGCAACATGGTTAGGTATGCCGATCAGGAGACCTCACTTTTCCGAATCGCCTGCACAACTTCCGTCACCTGTGGTTGGAAGCGCTGGCAGAAAAAGCTATAAAACCCTAAGATCCATTTTAGTGTTAACGCTAAGCATCCCTGTAGTTTAAACTACAGGGATGCTTAGTTAGCCGGGCGAATTTCGGACTAAGTCATCCGCTTGACAACTATGTTGATATAGCAACAATTTCTTAATCGTATTCCCAAGTTAGTGTGTTGCATCAGGTTACGAATAATCGTTTCCTTTGTACTACATCCGTCAGGTATTCTCCGTGATCCAACAAACTACCCTCTCCTGGTTGTATTTATTCTGTGCAGCGGCCTGTCAAATGGCCTGGATGTATTCACTCAAATACATGCGACTGGACGATTTGAAAACCTTACGCTGGGATACGTTCTATCGCTCTGATGGAAGCTTGCCCGCCTTGTTGCCGTGGCTTGGTTACGTTTTTTTCGGGATTGTCAATACTGTCCTGCTGACGATTGCCATGCGCACCATATCGACGACAACGGTCTTTGCCGTATGGATGGCCCTAACGCTGGTTTTTCTTAAATCTGCCGATGTCTTCTTCCTAAAGATGAGCTGGTCATGGAGTGAATTATTTTTTATTATGCTCATCACTATTGGCATCGTCGGATTAAAGCTGGTTGGGCCAACGGAATAAAGCTGAGTAGAAAAACAGCTTATTCCAGCACTTTAGGCACTTCAAAAAACTGCTCGTCGTGCTGGGGCGCGTTAACCAGCGCTTGTGCCCGAGTAAGGTGGTTACTGACTACATCGTCGCGCAGTACGTTGTTCTCCGCCGAGATATGCGTCAATGGTTCAACACCCGTAGTATCAACTTCATTGAGCTGCTCCATCCAGGTCAATACGCCATTCAGACTATTAAGCAAGTCGGTTTCTTCTTCCGGTTTAACGTCCAGTCGAGCCAGATGGGCAATTTTGTGCAGGGTTTCCTGATCTACTTTCATAATTGAAAAGTGAAAGAGTGAAAGAGTACATAGAAATTATACCGCTACTACTTTCTTTTCTTTCATTAACTCGGCGTCAATAAGTTGATATGTTTCCTGTTTCAGGCGTTCGACGTCGTCCTGTGTCATACCTGTTGTTTCGATGGGCAGGTGAACGACAGCTCGTAGTGGATGCCAGTGAAATCGAACTGGACTCTTGTCCGGCAAAATCAGGTAATTATTTAAAATGGTAACGGGCACTATGGGCACCTGCTGCTGAATAGCCATTGTGAAGGCTCCGTCTTTAAACGGCACCATCCGGGGAATTTCCGTAGCCCGGATACCGCCTTCCGGGAAAATCATTATGCTCCGGCCAGACGCCAGCGTCCTGATGGATTTAGC
>JANXVQ010000545.1 GCA_025351545.1 Spirosoma sp. | reverse complement strand
CCCTGGTTCAGCAGTGCCACTTATTTAGGTTATGTTGGGCGGATTGAACAGCAGTATTTCGGTTAAAATTGCAAAGTATTCCTACTCATCAACCAATGATTATCCAAATCCTGAAAACCCTATTTCGCCGGGACTTAAACCAATTAAAACGGGAACTTGAGCTGTATCGGAATGAGAAAATAATATGGCATACGGAGAAAGGTATCTCTAATTCCGCCGGTAACCTTTGTCTGCATCTGGTTGGCAACCTGAACACATACATTGGCGCAGAATTGGGGAAAACTGGCTACATACGCCACCGGGATCTTGAGTTTTCGCTCAAGGATATTCCCAGAACAGAACTATTACATAAGGTTGAAGAAACGATTATCGTCGTTGAAAACGCGCTGACTACGCTGACCGTTGAGCAACTTGACGAAGAATACCCAATGCTGGTGTTCGATGAGAAGACAACAACAGGCTATTTATTGGTGCATTTGACGACACATCTCGCCTATCACCTGGGCCAGGTCAACTATCACCGTCGATTACTGGATTTACCCTAGTTACAGCTTTACTCAACAAGCTTCCCGCTATCATCGCTACTGTACTGGCCAGCAGTCCCCAAAGCATCGGCGAGTGCTCCGTCTTTAGCCACAAACAGAAAAGCCAGACGCCAAAACCAGCCATCATTGACCATAAGCAGCCGGTCAGATTAGCCCGTTTCCAGTAAATTCCGGCCGCCAACGGTATAAACAACGATACCAGGCTAAAGGCGGATGACTCGCCGACTAAGTCAAAGATGTTAGCGTCGCGGGTTATGCTCATCAGGACACAAATAACGGTAATGACTACGACTGCCCAGCGAATGGTTTTAAGCAAGTCGTTGTCACTAATATCGGGTCGAAAAAACTTCATAATATTCTCGCCAAAAACCGTTGCCGGCGCCAATATCGCCCCGCTCGATACGCTCAGAATAGCCGATGTAACAGCACCAAAAAACAACACTTGTAAGGGTAAACTTCCATGCCGCATAACCATATTCGGGATTATTAGCTGATTATCTTTCGGTAAGTCAGGGTGGAGTAGCTTAGCCGTTAGGGCAATGAATAGCGGAAGCATCGCAATTGTCAAATACATTCCCGACGCTACATACGAAGCCTGAACAGCCGTCTTTTCGGTCTTCGCAGCCATCACGCGCTGAAAAACGTCCTGCTGTGGAATGGAGCCTAATCCAATAGTTATCCAGGCCGCAATGTAGGCAAGCCAGTCTTTGGTCGTCGATTGGGGAATAAATCGGAAAAAACCAGTCGGCGTCCGTTTTTGAATGATCTCCCAACCACCAACTTCGGTGTAGAGTAAAACGCCCAGTACGGCTAAGGCTATAATAATAATGAGGTTATGAAAAAAGTCGGTAACAGAAATTGACCACATACCGCCCAGCAGCGTATACGCCATAACGACGGCAGCACTAGCGATAATGCAGTATTCACGGGGGACATCCGTTACCACGCTTAACACGATGCCGATAGCAATGAGTTGAGCCGAAATCCAACTGAAATACGAAGGAATCACCATAATAGCCGAAAGCAATTCAGCCGACCGACCAAACCGGATTCGGAAGTAATCGGAGAATGTTGTGATATTAAGCCGGTAAAGGGGTCGGGCAAAGAAAGCACCAACCAGCAACAGGCACAAAGCTGATCCGAAAGGCTCCTCAATAACGGCCAAGAATCCACCTTCGACAAACATCGCCGGTGCGCCCATAATCGTTTCGGAGCCGAACCAGGTTGCAAACGTTACTGAGGCCGCCAGCATTAGCGGTAACCGCCGACCGGCCAGCACAAAATCCTGAGACGTTTTTACCCGCCGGGCCGCCCACGCCCCGACAGCTACATTGGAGAGGAGATAAAGAGATATAAAAAAGAGGAGCATAGTAAAACAGTAGAGACCATTAAACTACACAATCAGTCAATAAAAATTCCGTAAGTAGTTGAAATTAGTCAACCACTTACGGAACGGCATCACAATTACTTGACTTTTAAACTATTACAATTTAAGTGTAGCAGGCAGATACTTCTCAATCAATTCTTGATAATAAGGTTTCAATTCGCTCACAACAGGCGGTTTTGGGCTTTTTGAATACAAATCGTACGGGTTAAATTTATCGACCCATTTGAACATTTCATGATCGTGGGCGTCCATGAGGTGATCATAAGCGCCCTCGCGGTGTTGCGAATAGAACGAGTGATACCGCATCATATACAAAGCCGGTTCAGGCATGTAATTTTTCATGATCTGGTACAGATACTCATCGTGCCCCCACGACATATGCACGTTACGAAGGCCGCAATTGGGTTCATAAACGCCATATTTCGTATTATATCGCTCATCGCGACTATCGGGGTTGTTGACGAAATATTCGGAGTAAACAATCTTATCGGAATGCTGGCAACCTACCGGAAACGTATCGCCAACAACGGCCCATTGTGGTTCGCCAAACAGGCATAGTACCTTGCCCATATCGTGCAGAAGGCCCGTTAATACAAACCAGTCGGGGTGACCGTCGGCACGGATGGCTTCGGCGGTTTGCAAAAGATGCTGGAGTTGGTCGAGGTCGGTATCTGGGTCGGAGTCATCGACAAGGGTATTTAAAAACTCCATAGCTCCCCAAACAGGCAATTCCTTTTTATTGAACGCCAGAAACTCACGCTCTTTCTCCTGAACGAAATCGTAGGTTTGGTAGGT
>JANXVQ010000060.1 GCA_025351545.1 Spirosoma sp. | reverse complement strand
TTCAGCCACGTCATTTAGTTGTTCGCGTAAGGCTTCCTGGGTTCCGAAAAGGTCGAATTCGTGGAAACGGATTAAGGCTTTGACATTTTCCCTTCGATTCTCCCAAGCGTTGACGCCATCACTTTTATTTTTATAGCGGAGGTTATAAGTAGCGACTGTAATTGGGTCAGATTTTTGGGCAAGAGTGGGTTGATTGATGACCAGAGTACTTAAAAGGAGAAAAATTAATACGCGCATGGGAGGCTAGTTTAAGGAGTTTAAGACTAAAAGGTGTCAACGTATGGTTTTACCCTTGGTTTACCCGGAATCGCTACAAACACAAATGCCCCGCAGTCTGAATCGACTACGGGGCATTTGTGTTTGACAGGGGATACTATTTGCTGCTTTTCCTATGAGCGTATCGTATTTCCCGCGCCATATTCATCAATCGTTTCCAACACCGACTGATTGTTTTTTTCTCTTCTATTTTTTTCTCTTTGGGAGCTGTCGTTGTGGCAACAGCTTCTGTTTTAACTGGCGAAATACGAGCTACACCAGGATTCTTGTCCACATTGAGCGGATGAACCTGTGTGCGAACGGTTGGTCCCTTCGCCAATGTTGAGGTGATTGTGAATGCATCCCGCGATGACATCGCGCTAGTTTCTGATGAGACAAACGGACAGGCTACCAATGCAGCAATGGCTAAATAACCCGTTGTGGTTTTGATCAAAATGGTTCTCATGAGGCATTTGATTAAGGGTCACTAAAATTTCCTATTGGTGACGGTTATTAAGAGGGGTATGTTCATTACAAATATATTAAATAGCACTATTGCTTTATATATTTATACTAAAAAGTTCAAAAAAAAGCTCCGTTTTTATTCTACTTATCAAACGTAATGCTAACTTTTATTGCTTACCAGCTTACTAGCCACCTAATATTTGGCAGTAGAGAAAAGGACTTGTGTTTTTAAGCGTTGATAATGAAATTTACATAATCTTGTAGCTATGCTGAAACGTCGAATCTATGAAAATAACGTACGAGCTTGCCCTGGTAGTATTTCGCTGCAAAAACGCCCGGTAGAAACTGTTATCTTTGTCCCATTGTTTGCTATAGACTATGTTTGAAAATCTTCAGGATAAGTTAAATAAGGCTATCAAGACCTTGAAGGGTCAGGGCCGTATTACCGAGATTAATGTTGCCGCAACGATTAAAGAAGTACGTCGCGCTCTTACCGATGCCGACGTTAACTACAAAGTTGCGAAGGACATTACGGACCGCATTCGCGACAAAGCGCTCGACCGCAAGGTGCTCATCTCGGTTGAACCAGGGCAGTTGTTTGTCAAAATCGTGCAGGAAGAACTGACCGAGTTGATGGGTGGCGAAGCACAGGGCATTAATATCAAGGGCGACCCGGCTGTAATACTGATTGCCGGCTTACAAGGTTCCGGGAAAACGACCTTTTCGGGGAAGCTGGCAGCGTATCTGAAAAAACAGGGACGCACTGTGCTGCTCGTTGCGGCTGATATTTACCGCCCGGCGGCTATTGATCAATTAAAGGTTCTGGGTGAGCAAGTGGGCGTGGAGGTATATGCGGAGCCGGAAAACAAAAATGCCGTTGATATTGTGTTGAACGGTATTGCTCAGGCTCGTAAGACCGGCAAAAAAATCGTAATCGTTGACACTGCCGGACGTTTGGCCATCGACGAAGTTATGATGCAGGAGATTGAAGACGTTAAACGGGCAATCTCTCCCAGCGAAACGCTTTTTGTCGTCGATTCGATGACCGGACAGGATGCGGTCAACACAGCAAAAACATTCAACGATCGGCTAAATTTTGATGGTGTCGTCCTAACCAAACTCGACGGCGACGCGCGGGGTGGGGCAGCTCTTTCCATAAAAACGGTTGTTAACAAGCCGATCAAGTTCATCAGCACGGGCGAGAAAATGGAAGCGCTCGACGTATTCTACCCCGACCGTATGGCCAGCCGAATTTTGGGTATGGGCGATGTGATATCGCTGGTAGAACGGGCGCAACAGGCATTTGACGAAGACGAGTCGAAGCGCATTAATGCAAAAATGCGTAAGAATCAGTTCGACTTCGACGATTTTCTCTCGCAGTTGCAGCAGATCAAGAAGATGGGTAACGTCAAAGACCTGCTTGGTATGATTCCGGGTATGGGCAAGATGATTAAGGATTTAGATATAGACAACGACTCATTTAAGCCTATTGAAGCTATCATTAGCTCAATGACGCCAAAAGAGCGAAGTCGCCCTGATATCATTGACGGAAGCCGTAAAAAGCGTATTGCAGCCGGTAGTGGCACGAACATTACACAAGTGAACAACTTGCTGAAGCAGTTTGATGAGATGCGTAAGATGATGAAAAAGATGAACACCATGCAGGCGTCGGGTAAGATGAATAAGATGATGCGATAGAAGCTTATATAGAAGTAACAAAAAAGGACAGTCGTTAAAGACTGTCCTTTTTTTGATAGAAGTTTTTGCCGATTCGCCAGGGTAAAAAACGTTTTTTAACATCCACACAAGTCGATTTCATACGTTTCAGTTAATCATTTAGTTTCGAGCGTACAAACTCCTGTTCCGATAGCATTGGCAGAGAATAAAGCATCGTTTTGTTTCGCTCAAAGGTTGGGCGGTCAAGATCAGCTGCTAAGTACTGTCCCTTTAAAAAAGCGTCTACTGTTCGCTTAATCAGATCAGCGTCGCTGGGTCGCTCTTCATCATCAAGCAATAATACGTCTGGCTCATCGTGCGGAAATGGGCGAATGACGCCTGGTGTTTCAGGACGAACTATTGTCGTGCCATTGTAGCCGGTAGGCGTTTGCTTATCCTCAGGCTTGAGACCTGCACCCACCAGGTTAGGATCAATTTCGTCGCCATTGCCGTCAACGAGAACTAATTCCACTTTGGGTTCATCCTGCTCTACAATAGCTTGTGGTAAAACTACGGGCTCCGGTTCGGGAGTTTTCTCCGCTGGTTTCAAAGTAGCCGGGCTTGTGCCATCAAATCCAGCCGCAATGATTGTTACCCGCAAACTTTCGCCGAGATTTTCGTCCGTAATCGCTCCGAACTTAAACATCCTGGCTTCACTCTGAATTTTGTTGGCAACGTGTTCAGAAATTGCCATTTGCTCTTTCAGCAACATCGCGTGTTCCTTGCTTGAGGAGATTGTCAGCAGAATCCGTTTAGCGCCCCGAATATCATGGTCATTGAGCAAGGGGGAGTTCAGCGCGGCTTCGATGGCCCGGATGGCCCGATCATCGCCCGCCACCACCGACGATCCCATTACCGATTGGCCTGCTCCTTCCAGTACTTTCTTAACGTCGGCAAAGTCAGCGTTGATGTCGCCCTGAGTTGTAATAATCTCCGCAATGCTCTTCACCGCATTGGCCAGCACGTCATCAGCATGGGCATACGCTTCTGTCCATGTGAGTTCGCTGTACAACTCGGCCAGCTTATCGTTTAGCACAACGAGGACAGTGTCGCAACTCTTCTTAAGCTTTTCTATGCCTTCCCGTGCCTGCTCTTTCTTATCGGTACCTTCATACCAGTACGGAGCCGTTACGATGGCTACTGTCAGCAATCCCATCTCACGGGCTACTTCGGCAACTACCGGAGCTGCACCCGTACCGGTACCACCGCCCATACCCGCCGTAATGAAGACCATTTTGGTAGGGGGAGCCAGCAGATTGCGAATTTCTTCGATGCTGGCGCGGGCTGCATCTTCACCGGCTTTTGCTTCGGTACCCGCTCCCAATCCGTCGCCTAATTGCAACTTAGTGGGAACAGGATTACTCATAAGTGCCTGTCGGTCAGTATTGCATACGGCAAAGCTAACGTCCTGCATCTTTAGTTTGTGCCTGTGTTTGACGGCATTTCCGCCCATGCCTCCCACACCAACAACCTTAATTATAATTGGGTTGTCGTCTGGAAGTTCGAATCTATAGCCCTGACTATTCATCGTGTGGGTATGTGGTGTCTGTTCATTGTAAAAAACTGCCTGATCGCCATTAAACCGGCAAAGGCCGGTCTGCTACGGTCACTGATATTTCTCAGTTTCGTCTCCTCTCGTTGGCTGAAGAGCTTCCTTAAGAATATCAAACCAACTTTTTTTCTTCGGTTCAGGCTCAGGTTCGGGCGGTCGGATGCCTCCATTAGCCTTCGTTCCAGTTCCTGCTGGCGGGTAGGGTAGCGGGCGGACTGGGCCAAGTATGTCGTCTACCTGATAAGACCGATTTGGATCGCTGATAAACGAAATACGATTATCAATTGTCTTATAACCAGCCCATACCAGCCCAACGGCGGTAGCATAAGCCGGGTCGCCAACTAAGTCGGCACGGCCATTGGGTTCGAGGTGTTCTGGATAACCAACGCGAACTTCTTCAACCCCTGTTACCCGGCCAAACGTATGCTCTACGCCCGGAATCAGGGCTGAGCCACCAGTCAATACAATTCCGCCCAGCAACTTACCCTCATAGCCTGACCGAATTATTTCGGCCTGTACCAGCGCAGCAATTTCACGAAGCCGATCTTCAATGATGACGGCAACATTTTTTAGCAGCACATCCTTAGGTTTTCGGTTGCTTAGTCCCGGCACGGCTACCACCTCATTAAGGTTGTATTCGCCCGGATTGGCACTGCCAAATTTTTTCTTGAGAAGTTCTGCCTGTTGAGGCAGAATTTTGCATCCTGCCTGAATATCAGATGTTAAGCTGTTGCCCGCCCAAGGGAATACGGCTACATGGCGTAATACATTACGGTAATAGATGGCCATTTCGGTTGTGCCGCCCCCAATATCTACCAGGGCAACGCCCGCGTATTTCTCTTCGTCGGTCAACACGGCTAAGCCCGATGCCAAAGCCGATAACATCATTGTGTCCTGCGCCAGATTGTTGCGCAAAATACATTTTCGAATATTACGGGCTGCATTGGCCTGGGCCGTGATGAGTTGAAAATCTGCACCCAGTTTGACCCCATTTCGACCAACCGGCTGATTAACATGGGTTTCATTATCGACCACAAAATCCATTGGCAGCACATGGATGATTTCCTTGTCTGCCGGGATCGAGGTGCGATACATATCATTGAGCAAGTGGTCAATGTCTTCAATCTGCACTTCATCACCCGACGATGATCGCGTAATACTACCACTCGACTTAACCGATGTAACGTGTGCTCCGCTGAAACTGACATTGACCAGATGAATGTTCAAGTTCGACTGGTTCGACGCATCAGCTACAGCACGTTTAATTGCATTCACCGTATTATTGACGTTCACGACGGAGCCTTTCGCCACGCCATCGGTCAAATTCGTTTCGCCCACACCCAATACTTCGAGTGTTTCCTGTTCTTTGTTGTTTCTAATCAGTCGACCGGCCACTGCACACACTTTGGTACTGCCAATGTCCAGACCTACCACTATTTTCTCGTCCATGCCCGTTGGTGTCATTCGCAAACTATTTGATTTCGGTATTGAACGCTCACCCGACTATAGTGATCCCAACTTTTGGCCGGCAAAACGTCTGTATAAACTAATTTCAATTTCTTAAACTTTGCATCTAGCTCGGTAGGTGGTCCAAACTCAATTTTATGATTACCCATCAGGGGCCACATTGTTATTTCGCCCCGGTCATCCACCGACAGTTCAGTAATTTGCGCCCGCCAAAACGGATCATCATGAATTCGTTTCAACAAATCCAGCAGCGGCCGGTTTCGCTCGTTAGCTAACGAGCGGTTTTGAGCAAAATAATTGCCGGTCAAAACTGGTACCCGAGCCGAGTAATTCATCGAGATTGGAAAAAAACGACCCTCTTCGCTTACATACTGTCCTGACACGTTTCGAATGCCATTGCCAGATACCATTAACCGTGCTAATGGATGAGGCTGTTCAATAACGATGAGCAGATCACCTGTTAAATCACGCGAAACCTGGCATTTTTTTATCAACCCATGTTGTTGCAACCTTATTTCCAACTTACGGAGATCGACATCTCTGTAAGTCTTTCCAATAACAGGATCTTCTCCTTCGTTAGTTAAATACCCCATCACATCCCGACGCGTCAGAAAACGATGCCCATCCACCTGATCAAGCCGAATAACTACTGCCCGAACGTGCTTCTGCCCATGCCGAACTTCGGTGAAAGCAATAAGCCCAAGCAGGCAAAAAATGCCTCCGGTTGTAAGTAGCCACTTTGGGGATGATTTAAAGGTAGAAAACATCTGTAAATAAGCTGGACAGTTTGTTAGATATTTTTATTCATTGGTCTTTAATTATGTTTTTTAACATTGTTAACAGTTGGTCTATGTCTCCGGCCCCAATGGTTACAAGTAAAGAAGGCTTCATATCCCGCACAACGTCGGGCAATTCAGCTTTGGTGCATTTTTTCTTATTTTTTGAGTGTACGCCCTTAAATATCAAATCTGAGGTAACACCTTCTATCGGTAATTCGCGCGCCGGGTATATATCTAACAAAATAACATTGTCGGCTAAGGACAAACTTTCGGCAAAACCTTCGGCAAAATCCCGCGTACGGCTGTACAAATGCGGCTGGAATATGGCTGTCAGTTCGCGGTTGGGATAAAGAGCTTTCACTGATAACAGAAATGCCTGTACTTCGGCCGGATGGTGAGCATAATCGTCAATAAGTACGGCCGAATCAGTTTTTAAAATGTATTCAAACCGTCTACGGACACCACTATAACTATTTAGAGCCGATCGGATAGCCTCCGGTGATACGCCCACTTCCAGCGCCACCGCTCCAGCCGCCACTGCATTTTCGACATTATGAAACCCGGGAACTGTCAGATAAATGTCGGAAATAACACCTTGCGGATAAACTAAATCAAATATAAAAGTTGCCTGCTCAATTCGCAGATTCCGGCTGTAGTAGTCTCCTTCTTTTAAGGAGTATGATCGAACCGATGCGTTTGTTTCATCGGCCAGGGATAAGCCCTGTTTCATGAATAGCACCCCGTTGGATTCAATCTGGCTGACGAATTTGCTGAATGATTCGAGTACGGCTTCGTGTGCGCCATAAATGTCCAGGTGGTCCGCATCAGTTGAGGTTACGATGGCAAACGTTGGAAATAAGGTCAGAAAGGAGCGGTCAAATTCGTCGGCTTCGACTACGCACACTACCGACCGCAGGTCGTCGGCGGGTTGATTCAGTAGAAAGTTAGTGCCATAGTTATTAGTTATCCCGCCTAGAAAAGCCGCACAGTTTACACCAGCATCCCGCAGAATATGCGCCACCATTGATGATGTAGTAGTTTTCCCGTGTGTACCAGCTACGCCAATAGTTGTCATTTGTCCTGCTAGTAAACCTAATACCTGCGAGCGCTTTTGTAAGGTAAAACCCTGGTCGGTTAAGTAAATATACTCTGTATGAGTTTTTGGAACGGCAGGCGTATAAATCACCAGCGTTTCGGCTGGATTTGCTTTAAACTTGGCGGGGATCTGGTCAACATCTTCCGAGAAGTGAATGACCATACCTTCTGCTTCAAGAGCACTGGTTAACAGGGTTGATGTTTTGTCATATCCAGCTACTGCATAGCCGTTTACCTGGAACCAGCGGGCCAGTGCGCTCATGCCGATTCCCCCGATGCCGAGAAAGTAAATATACTTAAATTGGTCTAAAGTCATTCGTTGTGGTGGGAAAGGGAGAGAAGAAAGAAGGCTCATAGTCCCCTTCTTTCTTCTTACTACCTTTATTTCCTCATTTTGTTAATTTTAATATTTCATTGGCAATATCACGAGCGGCATTTGGTTTGGCTAACGTTCTTATTTGCTGGCTCAGTTGCTGTTGTTGAACTGCATTTGCCAATAAATTCAGTGCAGCCGAAACCAGTTCATCCCGGGCATTTCGGTCGTTGACAAGCAATGCAGCCTTATGATCTACCAGGCTCATCGCATTTTTAGTCTGGTGATCTTCTGCGGCTGCCGGAAAGGGCACCAAAATAGCCGGACGTCCTACCAGACACAATTCTGATACAGACAAGGCTCCCGCCCGCGACACGACAGAATCGGCAATGGCATAGGCTTTATCCATATCATAGATAAAATCGTAAGCCTTAATTAAGCTTGATCCAGTTGCGGCTACGGATGCCCGTGCCCGCTCAATAAAGGCTGGTCCCGTTTGCCAGATTACCTGAATGCCAGCCTCTACGAAGCGTTTTAGGCCCGCTTCGATACTTTCGTTTATCGTTCGCGCTCCCTGGCTACCACCAATAATTAATAGTGTTGGGCGGTTGCTCTCTAAATCAAATAGCTTTCGGCCCGTTGCCACTTGCTGACTGGCAAACTGGATGTCACTACGAACGGGATTTCCCGTCAGTTTAATCTTGTCGGCCGGAAAAAATGCATCCATACCGGGGTAGGCTACGCAAATACGTTTTGCCCAGCGGGCCAATACTTTGTTGGTCAGACCAGCGTAGGAATTCTGTTCCTGAATCAACGTTGGTATGCCTTTCATGGAAGCCGCCAAAAGCAAAGGGCCGCTGGCATAGCCGCCGACACCCACGGCTGCGTCGGGCTTAAAGTCGCGCACGATTTGCCTTGCACGAATTAAACTCCGGCCTAATTTGAACGGAAAGGCTAAATTTGACAGCGTCAATTCGCGCTTGATACCAACAACGGGTAACCCCACAATGCTATAGCCAGCACGAGGAACTTTTTCCATCTCCATTTTACCTTCGGCTCCCACAAACAGAATTTCTGTCGTGGGGTCAATTGCCTTTAGTTCGTTGGCAATGGCAATGGCTGGATAGATATGGCCGCCGGTGCCGCCACCGCTGATAATAATTTTCATAATTAAATTTTACTTTCGTCGGCTTCCTCCCGACTAACGCTCAGAACAATGCCAATGGCTAAACCGGTAAATATGAGCGATGTACCCCCCATACTTAGTAACGGCAAGGGTTGTCCGGTTACTGGAGCCATACCGATAGATACGCAAATACTGGCAAACGCCTGGAAGACAATACTAAACGTTAATCCTGCCGAAAGTAACCCACCAAACGGTCGGGTAGCCTTTTGAAGAGTTTTCATTCCTCGCCACAAAAACCATAAGTAAGCCAGCACCACCGGAATGCCGCCCAACAACAGGCCATACTCTTCGACGATGATCGCATAAATAAAGTCCGAAAAAGAATTAGGCAGTGTATTCCGCTGATGGCTATTGCCCGGTCCCTGTCCCGTTAATCCGCCATTAGCTAAGGCGATATACGACTGCTCCATTTGAGGAACTATCGTATCCGACCGCATAAATGTTTTAATGCGACTGTCTGCCGTACCACCCCGCTGCCCGATAGCCAAAGCAATGCCGCCGAACAGGACACAAACCACCACCATATAGCCTAAGTAGCGAACGGGCACCCGACCAATGTACATCAGTAAAAAACAGGTTGCTCCCAGTAGCAGAGCGGTGGAGGTATTCGAGAGAATAATGAGTGAACAAATAACCCCAATCCACAGGATTAAATTGAAGAGCATGATGGGGTCACTTACGAATCGTTGCCGTTTGGCCAGCATAGCGGCCAGATTGGAGATCAGCGCCAGTTTGGCCAGATCGGACGGCTGGAACGTTTGATTGATAATCGGAATCGTTACCCAACGGGAGGCATCATTCACGGCTACGCCTTTAAAAAAGGCCCACAGCAGCAATGGAACAGAAAGCCACAAGCCAAATTTCGATAACCGGGCATAATGAATATAATCAATTTTATGCGCAAAATAGGTACATACCAGACCCACTATCACTAACGAGCCGTGCTTTATCAGAAAAGCTTCGGTATTACCGTCGAGTTCTCGAAAGGCTTTCGTGCCGGTCGCACTGTAAACGACCAGTATGCTCATTATAGACAGATAAAGGACAATCCACCAGATTTGGCGATCACCTTTAAGATTTATGCGGATCCAATTACGAAGAAACATGTTTTTTTAATGTAGTATGCAGGATAGAGGATTTGTTTGTGTATTACAGCTAATTTGTAACGTTCATACATCATGCATTAAATCTTTAACGGCGGCTTTGAACTGGTTGCCCCTGTCTTCGTAATTTTTAAATAAATCGAAACTCGCACAAGCTGGTGATAGTAATACTACATCGCCGGGTTGCCCCCATTCGAATCCTTTCGCTACTGCATCGTTAATATCCTGTGTTTCATAAATGTATGAAATCGTATCGCTAAAGTAATCTACTAATTTGTAATTATCTACACCCAGACAGATCAGGGCTTTTATTTTCTGTCGCACTAATTCGTCTAACTGGCTATAATCGTTGCCTTTATCTAAACCACCAGCGATCCAGATTATCGGTGCGTCCATGCTCGATAGTGCGTAGAAAACCGAGTCTACATTGGTCGCTTTTGAGTCATTAATGAACTGAATGTCATTGATAATGCCGACTGATTCGAGTCGGTGAGCCGCATTCTGAAACGTTTTTAGGCCAGTTTCAATGGCATCGTTTGCTACACCCACCGATTGGGCAGCCAGCACAGCCGCCAACATGTTAATGGCATTATGTGGCCCACGTAAAGGTGTATCGCTTTGTGAAATAGAGAAAGACTGCGCTTTGTTCCTTGTGATTAATTGGCCTTCAGCTAAATATCCACCGGGCAACACCACTGTTTGTAGTGAAACAGGCAGTTGATTGACTACGGGTTGACGCTTCGTTAACTCAGTGAGAATAGGCTGGCTTTCAGCGAAATAAATAAAATCATCATTAGTCTGGACATTCTGTAAAATACGAAATTTCGAGTCTACATAATTCTGGAAATCGTAGTTGTAACGGTCGAGGTGGTCGGGCGTGATATTAAGCAGCACCATTATATCGAGGTGCGTTTTATACATATCGTCGAGTTGAAAACTGCTCAGTTCCAGCACGAAATAGTCGAATGTGTCATTAATAACCTGTTCGGCAAAGCTATCACCAATGTTCCCGGCCAGCCCGACATTTAGCCCTGCTGTTTTAAGAAGATGATATAGCAGAAGCGTAGTGGTCGTTTTGCCATTGCTACCGGTTATGCCAATAAGTTTTGCCTTGGTGTAGCGGGCTGCAAATTCAATTTCCGAAATGACAGGTGTGCCTTGTGCCCGAAGCTTTTGTACCAACGGAACTGTCGATGGAATTCCGGGACTTTTTACAATTTCGGTGGCCCCTAAAATTTGATCTTCAGTATGTTGCCCTTCTTCGAATGGAATGCCTGCGGCCTTGAGCGTGGCTCGATAACTGTCTTTAAGCAATCCTCTATCGGACAGAAAGACATTAAAGCCCTTGGCTTGCGCCAGTAAAGCAGCGCCAACACCACTTTCGCCCCCGCCAAGAATAACTAATTTCTGAACTGACATAATAAAACCTTACAACTAGCAAAATAAAGCATAAATGAAGAAGCCCTGACCATAAGTAAGGGCTTCTGGGAGAAATTTCTCAAAATAAGCTTTATTCTCTGGCAACCAGTGAACCAGACAACCGGGCACGGTTAGCTACTTTTACAATCATGAACACAACCCAGGCGATGAGTAAGAACTGTATAAATGTATCCAAAAGGTTACCATAACGGATACCCACTTCGGAGATGGTGACAACGGCTTCTTTCAGTACAACTTTTAATTGACTAAAATCAATACCACTCAGTATTAAATCTAATATTGGGTGGATAATATCTTCAACAAGCGAGGTAGTAATCTTACCGAAAGCCGCACCGATAATAACGCCAACCGTTAAGTCGAGCACGTTACCCTGGGCAATAAATGTGCGAAATTCACTTAACATAAGGTTTGTTATTTCAGATTAAAAAGAACTTAAGAGTCAAATTAGATAACATTAGGTTCAAATCAAAACCGGCCTGGTAGGGGATCCGTTGGTTTAACAGGATCTTTTTTCTTTCGGAAAGAACTTAAATTATACGAGAGTCCAATAGCTAGTGTTTGCTGAATCTGTAACTCCGAACTAAAGTCTCTGTTATAAAGAGCAATCAATCCAAAGGTGGTATTCAGATACCGGCTTATTTTAGCTGTTAGAATAAGATCGAGCCGATGGTTAATATTATCCAGGTGTGAGTATTCTGTAAAAATTTGATAGCGAGCATTTATGGACACATTCTCACTCAGGTTTCGATTCAAGGCAGCTTGCAGTTGAAACGCCAGCCATTCTACCCGGCTACTCTTTCCCGGGTCTACACCGTAAGCTTTTTGGGTTGGATCAAAAACGTATAAGCCCGTAATTGCATCTTCCCGTACCCGAACACTCTGATCGGCCAGGAATGTGACGCGAGGGGCTATTGGACTAAGCCGCAGGGCGAACCAGTCATTGGGTTTATAGGCTAAACCAGAGGCAAACGTAAATTGAGCAGGCGCAAAGAAATTAGATACCTTCAGGCTGGTCTGGTCGGCAGGAAGTTTATCATAGCGATAACCGGCTGCAAAAAAAGTATTGAACGTTCCCGAAACAAAGAGATCCCACCTGGGTGCTATTTTACGACCTAAGACCGAAATCAACATAATCTGGTCGGCTGCTTTACGGCTGTTTCCCAATTGACTAACATACCCCAATTGCAGGTCAGCGGTATTGTCCCAGGAAGTTTTTCCCTTCTCATATAGGGCGCGGGCCGCTACCACACCACCCACAGCGATGGAGTTAACACCCCCGCCCGACCAGTTACTAAATGATGCCTGATTGAAATTGACACCGCCACTGAATGATCGTTGCCAATATGACGTGTCAACTTTAACGGCTACTGTGTCTTTGAAATTTGTTATGGCTCTGGTTGAGTCTTGTGCTACAGCATGACTTAAGCAGAGCCAACTAGTAAAAAGACACAGTATTTTTTTTGTCAATTGCATATAGTGTGCCGTTAAACACTTCGTCAATTCATTGTTAATCAATTAATTAAACACTTCTACTTTTTTCATCTGCAGCGTTTGCAGCGGAACTATAGTGGTTGTTTCACCAGTACGAAGCGTCAGCGACATGGCGTCAATCTTCAAAATTTCGCCTTTTACATCTTCTATCTGAATCGTTTGGCCTTCTTGATACTTATTTTTTGTATAAAATGAAGAAAGAATATTGGCCATCACATCGCGTGACGCAAAGCCATAGCCAATGGCAAACGCGAAAATAACTCCACCAATAATAAGATTGAAGCTTGATTCTAGTAGCTCGGTATTGATGCCTGCCTGCCCCAGCGCGCTAATGATGGTAATTATCAGAAAAAAGACAAAGACAATCATGCTCAATAAACGAGCGGAGGCAATCTTGAAGGATTGACATACGCTGAAAACGGCTCCCCGTAAGGCATCGGCCAGCAAAACGCCTACCTGCAACATAATGGCTGCCACAATCAGCTTAGGAATAAAGTTGACTAACGACGAGACCATTTCGGTGATAGCGGCTACCCCAAGGGTTTCGGTAGCAGCCGTAATGAACATCAGTAGGATATAGTAATAGAGAACTTTAGCTATAATTTCGCTTAACTTGATCTCGGTTTTAAGCTGTTTTATTATGCTGATTTCATTTAGCCGATTACCGATTTTATCGAAACCTACCCGGTCCAAAACCCGCTGAATAATATAGGCCGCCAGTCGGGCAACCCCGATGCCGATTACAAGTATCAGCAATGACCCAAATATGCGAGGTACAAATTCGACGAATTGGTTAATGAGATTTTGAAATGTATTACGTACTACTTCGGCCAAATTAGGGAGTTGTTTCATAAGGAGGATTTGTGTCTTCAGGAGTTGCTTGAGGTGGGTTTACTAAGGCAGAGGCAAGGCCGAACAGATCACCGACATAAAGGTCTATGACGGCAATGACGTTTCGAATAAGATCAATTTCGGAGACCAGCTCATCTTTCAAATGAGGAGGGCATATAGCATCTGATTCGAGTTCTTTAAATGGGTTAGGAGTTTCCATGACGGTTGTTAATGAAAAGGCCAACGAATTAGTAAGGCAACTTTAATGGCTAGTAGTAACCAAAATACTGCCCCTTCAAGATAATGTTTACGCAGTTTATCGCGCGATCGCTTGAGTCGCATTTTTACTGCACTCTCGGTCAATCCATTCAAACTGGCAATATCACGGATGCTTATGTCATCCTGATACTTCATGAGCAGCATGGTTTGCTCGTCGGGCAGCAGCTTGTGTAACGCTCGCTCAAGTTGCTGGGCTTCCATTTCAGCTATTTCAGCCAATCCGTCGTCTGTTCCAACGTCCAGACGCTCCCAACCATCATTTATATAGACTTCCCTACGTAGATTGTGCGACCGTAATTGATCCGTGCAATAATTATAAGTAATTGAATATAACCAAGTTGAGAATTTAGCCTGTTCTCGAAAGCTACTGAGTTTAACAACTAGTTTTAGAAAAATATCGTGTGTGAGATCTTCTGCACGGACCGGATCTTTAGTAAACGAGAGGCA
>JANXVQ010000450.1 GCA_025351545.1 Spirosoma sp. | reverse complement strand
GGAAACGAAGCGGAGCGGATCATTAGCGACTTCACGGACGCCAGAAAGAACGACTTCCAGATTGCCGTATCGGTTGATATGCTCGATACGGGCATCGACATTCCCGACGTAGTGAATCTGGTGTTTTTCAAACGGGTATTGTCCAAAGCCAAATTCTGGCAAATGATTGGACGTGGCACCCGGCTTCGCCCCGATTTGTTCGGTCCCGGTCTGGATAAACAGTATTTCAACATCTTCGACTACTGCGGCAATTTCGAGTTTTTTGCCCAGCAGCTTACCGAGGTGAGCACGCTAATTCCACCCAGTCTGAGCGAGCAAATCTTTATAACCCGCCTCCGGCTTGCCCTGGCGCTTCCTACCGATACCACCACCGATCCATCGGATGCCGCAACGCAGGAGCTAAAAACTATGCTGTTTCAAACGCTGCACAGCCAGGTGCAATCGCTCGACGAAGATAGCTTTCTGGTCCGCCGAAAGTGGGAACGGGTCATAAAATTCAAAGATGAAGGACGCTGGCGAGCCTTGGCAGGCAGCAACCCAGACAGCGCCGATGTAGCGGAACTGGAGACCTACCTGGCACCACTTATTACAGATGAACGCTCCGGGTCGCCGGACCGGGACGAAACGGCCCGCCGGTTTGATCTACTCCTCCTGCAAACCCAACTCAATCGCGTAACGGGCACACCCGACCGGGTAGCTACTCTGGTTGGCAAGGTACGGCAGATCGGGCGGGGATTGCAGAAGAAAGGAAGCATTCCGCCGGTAGCGAACCAGATGCCCCTGATTGATAACGTGGCCAGCATCGACTATTGGATGTCGATAAGCATTCCAGCACTGGAACCCATCCGACTGGCGATGAGAGGCTTAGTTCGTTACATCGACAAAGAAATCCGGCCGGTCATGTACACTGACTTTACCGACGAATTTATCGGCGAGGAGACCGTTCATGAACACATGGTAGGCTATGCCAGTAGTGCGGCATACCGGGATCGCATGGAGCAGATCATTCGCCAGAACAGCGATCACCTGACCATTCGCAAATTACGCAGCAACCAACCCATCACTGAACACGAGCTGAACGAACTGGAACGGATGCTATTCGAAAAAGCCAGCATCAAGTCAGCCGATCAGTTTTTGGAGGCCGTCGATAATAAGCCTCTGGGGGAGTTTGTTCGTCAGATTATTGGCCTGGATATAGTGGCTGCCAATGCTGCTTTTTCATCGTTTATCGGTACCAACCAACTGTCAACGACCCAAATCGAATTTGTCAAAATGCTGATTGGCTACTTAGTAGAAAATGGCGTTGTGGAGAAGAAAATCCTTTATCGGCAGCCCTTCACCGATTTTGACAGCTCAGGCGTGGCCAATCTATTCAGCGGCAAACTAGAGCTGTTGTTTCAGGTCATTGACGGCATCAACGATAATGCCCGCGCATCTGCTTAGTATTTTATAAATTCAGATAAAAATTTTCATATTTTTACTTTTTCCACTTTCCCTGCACACACCTTGAAACGAATACGCTACCTCACCATCCGCTTTGATACGGAGATTAAGTCGTACGAAATCCCCGCTTTTCGCTCGGCTGTTATTGAAAAGGCTGGTCGTGAACACATCAGTTTTCACAATCACCTCGGCGATGCAGGCTTCAATTACCGGTATCCCGTCATTCAGTACAAACGTATTGGTCGCAATGCTGCCATTGTGTGTGTGGACGAGGGTGTAGACGACATTCACCATTTTTTCGAGAATCGCTCCTGGGACATTCACCTCGGAGACCGCCCCGTAACGTTGCAGGTGAAAGATTTACGCCTGAACCAGTACAATCTGCAAGCCTGGGAGCACACTTTCCGGTTTCGCATTCGCGATTGGCTGGCCCTGAATCAGGACAACTACGCTCGGTTCGAAGCGGCCACCGGATTGATTGAACGTACCGAACTGCTGGAACGCACGCTGACCGGAAATATCCTGTCGATGGCCAAAGGACTAGAGTGGTTTATTGACAAAACCGTACAAGTAAATATCCGCGAAGTATCGCCCGTACGGTGGCTGAAATTCAAAGAGCAGCGCATGGCCACCTTCGACGTGGAATTCGACAGTAACGTATTTCTGCCCGACTTCATTGGCTTGGGCAAAGGCGTCAGCACCGGGTTTGGGGTAGTAACGCAGGTACGTAGTGAAACGAGACAAGATCAAAAAGAGTCCAGACAACCAACTACAGAGCAAGATGATGAATACTGAAACACGGGAGTTAGTGTATCTGGCTGGGCTGCTGCATGATATTGGAAAGTTTTACCAGCGAGCGGATGCCTTGTGGAATACGTCAACTGAGTTAAAAACCGCCACTCGACAGTTAGCTGGTGTAATTAGCTATACAAACGATAACGGCAAACCGTCTCATCAACATGTTTATTGGACAAATCAATTCTTAATTGATCACAAGGCTACTTTTCAAAAGCTAGGGATATGGACAGAAGAACGGGATAGTCTACTAACGCTGTCAGCTAATCACCACCGGCCACAGACTGATCTACAGGCGATTATTTCACTGGCTGATAGCTGGGCAAGCGGCCTGGACCGCACAAACACAAAAGCCGAGGAAGAGCAGGAATTGCCAAAAACAGATATAAAGTGGACCTGGGAACGCTATAAGCGACTTCCGTTGGTAAATATGCTGACGCGGATGATTGTGAACAAGCGGACACCTTCATTCCCCGAAAGCCAGTCAGCCGTATTCAACCTGCGTCCGCTGTCACTGGCCGATGAAGCCATCAATACTCATGCTCTGGGTCATGCTCCAACCGACCTGACTGGCGATTATCAGCAACTCTGGACAGCGTTTATTACAGACTTCCGGCAACTACCAACCGGGAATCTTCGTGTTTTCAATGACTCTCTTTATCAGTTACTCCGAAAGTATACTTGGTGTATCCCTGCTGATACAACGCAGGATTTTTGTGATATGAGCTTGTTTCACCATCTGAAAATGGTGGGTGCTTTAGCGCAGTGTCTGTTCGACCATCAAGCCGAAACTCCCATGCTCTATCAGTTTGATGGTAAACGACTAAAGATCAATACTTGCTACCCAGTGCAACTATTGTGCGTCGATTTGTCGGGAATTCAGGCGTATATCTATAACATCGCTTCGACCTACGCAGCAAAGAGCCTGAAGGGACGTTCGTTTTCATTGCAACTACTGCTCGATGGCATTGCCCGGCGGGTGATAGAGCAAACTCAAACCACGTTGAGCCATATCGTCTATAGCAGTGGGGGTAAATTTTTCATAATTCTGCCCAACACATCAGTTATAAATAAAACACTTGGCCATCTTGAACAAGCTATTCAGCAGGAAGTTTGGGATGAATTTCAGGGTAATCTATTCGTCTGCTTTGGCCGCATCGCCTTTGCCTACGACGATAAGGTGAAGCAGATCCGGGCCGATATTGATGGTCAGCAAACAATGATTCCATTGGGAAATAAGGAAGAGAAAGATGCCAGCGGGAAAATCATACGTATAGATAAAGGGCTATGGAGCCGGGTCGCTGACAAAGCTGTTGAACAAAAGCAACAGAAAAATCACGAACTCTTGCTAAATCACGACCGCTTCGATACGCTTTTTGGCGCCGTTGGCACGGGAGGGAATTCGCAACAATGTGCGGTAACTGGACTGGAGGGTCGATTAGTTAAACCTGATCCAGATAGCGAATTGCTGGTGCATCAAAGCGTAGAACAGCAGATCAGCATTGGCGAAGACCTTATCGCCCACACCTACTTGACTTCCGGTTCGGGACAGCGATATCGTCTGTTGCAGGGATTAACTCCGTTTTCGCTCGACGACAAACGCCCTGCCCATCTGCCCCCTGGTGCTGATTGCTGCCTGACGTTGCAACCACCCACCGACGCCAAACCCGACACTGCCTACATTGGTAATGATCCGTCCATTTCTTATAGCTTTCGATTCTACGGCGGTAGCAGACCAGCGTTGCGCTCCGGCAATAAGAAACAAAAGACGTTTGAAGAACTAGCCGGTACGGTGCGTCAGAATTCCGATGATGACAATAGCCCAATTATTACTGACCAGTGTGAAGGGAAATACAACCGACTGGCCGTATTGCGTATGGACGTGGATAGCCTGGGCGATCTGTTTACAAAGGGCTTCACGCCAGAGCGGGCCAGTTTCTCGGCCTATGCCACCCTATCTGGTCTACTCGACTGGTTTTTTAGTGGTTATCTGAACACTATTCGCGAACGTGCTGAATTTAGGGATTGGATTAATATTATTTATTCCGGTGGCGATGATGTGTTTGCCGTTGGCCGCTGGGATCGGACTATTGCCTTTGCCGATGAAGTGCAACGAGAATTCAAGCGGTTTGCTGGGCGCAGCGACCTAACTATTTCGGCAGGTATTCAACTCATGCGCCCTAGGTTTCCTATTGGCAAAGCTGCCGATGCAGCTGGTGATGCCGAAGACCAGGCGAAGTCTTATGTATTTAGCGAGCAAAAGAAAAATGCCCTCAGTTTGTTTGGTTTGGCCGTAAACTGGGATAAAGAATGGCCGACAGTGCTAGCGTGGAAAATCAAGTTAGCGGACTGGCTACAAAATGGGCAACTCTCAAAAGGCATTTTGCAGAAGTTGTTCGAGTACTATGAGATTCACCGGAGTAATCCGGCTGATTTGTCGTGGAAATGGAACGCGGCCTATACCCTAACGCGGCACCGCAAGGCACATAACGCCGATACTATAGACCAGTTGAAAACGCTGCTTTTTGCCGACATCAATGAGAACCGTATCCGCTTTGAGGCTTTTGCTATAGCCTTGCGGTGGGCAGAATTAGAGTACCGGGACAAACCTAAAAATAAACAAACCAATGCCAAAGAAAATACCTTTGACCGTGTTGAGTGAGGGAATTACCGACTTGACGCTACTTGCCGAATGGGGCGGCTATTTAGCAAAGGGTCATCCTGACAAGGCCCTTACTACCTCGCAAATTCGTCGCTTTTTTGGCGCAGTGAAACGCATTCAGGCTGATTTTGCGCAGCTAAAATCCGAAATTCTATTGTTGGAGCCAAAATTGGCTTATGCTGTGGGACGTAGTAAGGAGGGAGCCAAAATAGGGGAGTTTTATACTATGATGAGTCCACTTATTCGAGACATCAATCAGGATAAAACCAAGTTTAAAAACTTTGTCAGCCTCTTCGAGGCAATCGTAGCCTATCACAAAGCCGCCAACGGCAAGTAAACTGAGAAGAAGCCATGAAACTTCACAAGAAAGTAATAATTACCGGTACGCTCGAACTACTGACCGGCCTACACATTGGTGATAGCAAAGACAATGTCGAAATCGGTGG
>JANXVQ010000442.1 GCA_025351545.1 Spirosoma sp. | reverse complement strand
GACTTGCCGGCAAGTCCCTTCTTCTTTTTAGTTCATGTTCACTTCAATTGGTAAGGTGTAGAATACAGATACATGCTTGCCACCAACTTCGCCGGGCTCCCAGCGGGGCATTTTTTCGACAGCCGCAATGATATTGGTCATGAAAGCCTGCATACCCTTCTCTATTTTCTTATCAAGCGGTTTCATCGTTATGCGAACATCATGCACATAGCCTAATTCGTCAACGATAAATTTGGCCGCTACCGGGCCGGTATTGTAATTTTTTCGTACCAGCGCGCCGGGAATTTTTATATTTTCGGCCAGATAGAGGCTTAGGGCGGCTTTCCCTCCCGGAAATTCGGGCTGACGTTCGGGAACAGTATAAACTTTTTCGCTGCGTGACTGCGCAACGGCCCCCGAACTCAACAATAGGAACGGGAACATTATGGTTGCCAGGAGCAACAGGGTTGAGACAAAACGGTTCATGAATTGAGTTGTACAACTGATTGATTAAACTCTCGTACTACAGTCGATAACTGAGGTAATAAATCCGGGTCCTGCTCGATTCCATTCCCGACCACAATCATATCGGCACCGGCTTTCAGAGCGGCATAAGCTTTTTCGCCGGAGTTAATGCCTCCGCCAACAATAATTGGCACATCAACAACACGTCTGACGGCGGCAATCATATCGGAAGATACAGGCAGACGTGCTCCGCTACCCGCGTCTAAGTACATCAGTTGAAGACCAAGCATCTCGCCCGCCATAGCCGTACAGGCTGCTACACCGGGTTTATCGTAAGGCAACGGCATTGTACCACTAATATACGAAACAGTCGTTTGCGTACCACTGTCGACAACCATGTATCCCGTCGACAGAATTTCCATGCCACTTTTTTTCAGTAACGGGGCGGCAATAACATGCTGACCAATTAAAAAATCCGGATTTCGGCCCGAAATAAGGGATAGTAAAAGAATCGCATCAGCCGATGACTCGATGTGGAGCAGATTGCCGGGAAAAAGAATAATCGGTATAGTTGACTGCCGACGAATAGTGGCAATAACGTCCTTATGGGAATAATCAGTTACCAGACTACCACCAACCAGAAAAAAATCAACTGGATAGTCTGCCGTGCGGGTCAATAATTGAGAGAGTTCGTGTTGCTCGATCTTATCAGGATCGAGCAACACGGCAAATGCTTTTCGACCGGACTGTTTATAATCCCGTAGTGTAGTCAACAGACTCGGTTGGAGCCTGTTTGTGGTATTCAGTTGGTTCGGCGGTTGGATTGATGGCATTATTTGTACGGATGCGGGCTAAAAAACCGGTTAGCTGCTCACGAGCAATGTTGGTCAGTACGGATGTTATGAGACCACTAATCAACCCACTTGTTGCAGCTGACCGTTGCGTTTTTTTTGTCAGTTGCTTCACGGCTTTTTGATTTGACGGCTGGAGAAATTCTTCGTCATCCCCGGCTTCGTCATTCTCATCATAGTCATAATCCGAGTCTTCCGGTTCACCATATTTTTCGGCGTACCGGTACTCGTCGGACTTGGGCAGAATGGCATTAACAACCAAATATACAGCTAAAGCAGCTCCTGCTACAAATGCGGTTGTTTTACCGACCTCGGTAGCATCGCCTTTAATGGCTTCAACACTGTCGGTAATAGACGTCTTAAACTGCTCTGTAGCTGCCATTAGTTGAGCCCGGCGAGCCGTTGTATCGGCAAAAGGTACTTTAGAGTCTTCCATTTCAGTTAGTCCTGGATTCGTTCAAAATGAATCAATTGATTTTGGGTTTATGCTATTTATGGAACAGTTTAAACAACTTTTCAGTTTGGGCCATTATTACTCATTGATGAGCGACTTTGGGCCATTAGCTCTTCGACGGCATTCGTTTTTTCTTCAACCTTTTTTTCCTGGCTTTTCTTGATCGCACTATAGGCGGCTACCCGGATTTTTGACTTGAAGAAATCTTTGGCGGCTATCCAAAGCACGCTTAAGAGCAGAAAAAAAGAGGCTACAATTAAAAAGCCAAGATACCGGCTATTTGTTACTTCGTTTAAGTAAGCAGCCAGCAAACTGAATAAAAAGATAATAGTCATTGTGGTCAGTAAGGCTAATACAATGCTATGAACAGCAACAACAATACCTTCTTCAAGTTTACCCCGGCTCTCCAGCGTAAATAACTCGATACGGGTTTCCAGATAACGGAATATATTCTCCCGGATTTCTTCCAAGCGCTCGAACATAATTTCAACTAGTTAGATTTCTCCCTGCCGTATTTACAAAAAAATGCTCAATTTGTTTAAAAATATGAGTAAAATAAAACAGCTCCAACACACAAGGCGTCGGAGCTGTTGATAATATAAGTAGAGACACTATTACATTGATTGCTTGTTGTCAATCAGCATTGGTATAGTCGATAAATGTTATTTCGACTGCCGTAATTTGGCCTCAATTGTTTGTTGCGTATGGGGAACTGCACGAAGACGCTCTTTGGGAATCAGCTTGCCCGTATCCTTACAAACACCATACGTTCCGTTTTTGATCCGAACCATAGCGGCATCCAGTTGCTGGATAAATTTTTGTAGCCGGGCTGCCAACTGACTTAAGTTCTCACGTTCACTGGTGTCAGCACCATCTTCAAGCAACTTCGAATTGCCCGATGTGTTGTCTGTACCGCTATCGTTCCGTTTGCTAAGCGTTTCCTTAATGTAGTTTAACTCGCTACGGGTAGCGTCGAGCTTCTGACCGATCAGTTCCTCGAATTCCTTCAGATCTTCTTCCGAATAACGTTTTCTTTCTTCCTGAACCATATCAAGTACTTACGTTAGATGGTGTGTACTTTATTTGATACAAAAATAACGCTTTGTCACCGTTATTTCAATGATCATCTTATCAATTATCTTTTTTTTTGAAAATTACTCAAACTGAGGTTTTTATGTTTAACAAATTAATCTTCGGTAATAATTACGATAACTTGGAAAATATTTCGAAAAAAAATAAAATATGAATGATTATGTGGTCTATTAATATTATATTAATCTTAGAAAAAATAGAGCTTTCACAATATAGTCATTCATTTATTAAGTTTGCGGGACACTTCACATTCAAATTTGGTTTAAAAAAGAAGTTAAAGTAAAGCCATGGGATATATTGAGCCAGCTCCAATAAAAGACAAAGAAAATCCACTCAAGTCAATGATGTCTCGTTTCGATGCCGCTGCCAAATTGGTAGGCATATCAGACGAAATGTATGACATATTGAAAGTGCCAGCCCGACAGGTAATTGTTGGTCTACCCGTTACAATGGACAGTGGTGCCATTAAAGTTTTTGAAGGATACCGCGTTATTCACTCTAACATTCTAGGCCCGTCTAAAGGAGGAATTCGGCTAGATCCGGGTGTAAATCTCGACGAAGTTCGTGCATTGGCAGCCTGGATGACTTGGAAGTGCGCCGTAGTTGATATTCCCTACGGGGGTGCCAAAGGGGGCATTGCCTGCAATCCACGCGAAATGTCGGCGGGCGAAATCGAACGGCTCATTCGGCAATATACCGTTGCTATGCTCGATGTAATTGGGCCTGACCGCGATATTCCCGCTCCCGATATGGGCACTGGCCCGCGCGAAATGGCCTGGATTGTAGATGAATACTCGAAAGCTAAGGGCATGACTGTCAACAATGTAGTGACAGGTAAGCCGCTTGTGTTGGGTGGATCACTGGGTCGTACCGAGGCAACTGGACGGGGCGTTACCGTGGCGGCTCTGGCGGCTATGGATAAACTGCGAATGAACCCATACCGCGCTACTGCGGCTATTCAGGGGTTTGGTAATGTTGGTTCGTTTGCCGCTGAACTACTCCACGAACGGGGTGTTACGGTGGTGGCTATCAGTGATATCTCGGGAGGTTACTATAACAAGAGCGGCATTGACATTACCGCAGCTGTGAGCTACCGAAACGCAAACCGCG
>JANXVQ010000430.1 GCA_025351545.1 Spirosoma sp. | reverse complement strand
TGCCAGTTCAGTACGCTAACGATACCGGGCAGCATGGATTTCACAAACGCGTCGTCCTGCCGATTCATCCAGTAATCGTGAATCATGCAAACCCAAAAGAGTGAAAACGTCGGAATCACCTGAAAATCAGCCGATGGGTAGCGGCTTTGCGTCAATCCATCATTAAACCGGCTGTGGTCATAATCCATGATGGCTTTGCGCATAAGCCGATCATCACCCGCCACATACAGCGAAATCATGGACTGAATACGCGTATCACCCGTGTATTGAAGCTGTTCGTAATAGGGGCAATCATAGTAGGTTTCGCCTGCACAAAGCCGGGCTGTTCGCCAGCCAACATTCCAGATCGCTTTTAGCATTGTATCGTTCTGCATGGTAGTGCCCGGCATGGACGTGCCCGGCATGGACGTGCCGGCAGAAAACCGGGCCTTTTCTTCAAACGGATAGCCGGTAAACTGGCCAACTAAATCATCCAGAACCAAGGCTTCATCTTTGGTTTCAACCGTCAATTGCAGATACCGATACGTGCGAAACCAGAGCGGCCGAAACGTTCGCTTACTACCTCCATCAGCCACAAACTGATCTTCGAAACCCAGTAGCGTTCGTCCCTGAATCTCATTCCGGTTGCCTTTCCGGTTCCTGGCATCCACCAACGCTTCAGCATAACCCAGCGTCACCACGGCACCTTTGCCCTGACTGACAGTCAGTTCAGGATAGGCGTTGGTGAGATAGCTCTGATCGAGCAGAAACACAGCTTTTGTATTGGCCGGAACTGTCGTGGGCGATTTCCCTTGCAGGAAAGCATTATCCATTTTTCCATTTTCACTCCGCCGAACGGTTGCCAGCCGAACAGTTCCCTCTTCCATCATTGGAATAGTACGCGGCACTAATCCCCAATTACCGTCGGTTCCGAAGCCACGGGGTTTTGTCACAAAGCCAAATGGTTTTGCAGCAACCCAGCCTTTATCGTCGTAGTTGGGTTGTTCCCAGCCCCAGGGATATAAAGCGGCATCGACCCGGTCACCATCGCCCGCAACGATGTATGTTTTGAGTTTAGGAATATCGTTTTTGATGGGCGAATAGGCGGGGTTATGGAAAATTTTCCAACTGGCGTCGGTGTTGGCTATTTTTTCAGCTTCACTATCGCCCTGTACCAGAAAACCAAGTTGATAACTCATCTGCGCGAAAGGTGCGCCCTCGCCCATATACCAAACCTGCGCGGCCAGCACATTGCGGCCAGCCTGTAAATACGGCGCCAGATCGAGGGTTTCGTAGTTCCAGTTTTGCGTATCGCTGCGGGCTGGTCCCATCGCTACCGATTTCCCATTGACGAACAGCCGATAGCGGTTATCGGCCGAGATATGAATTACGAAACGGGCTGGTTTTTGTGGCAGATCAATGGCTTTACGAAAGTGATAAACACCATACTGCCGGGCCGTAGCTGTTGGCAGTTGGCCGTTGCCATATAAAATCCAGCGGGCAGGCCAGTATTGGTTCGTCCAGTCGGGCGTAGTCGTTTGGGCAAACGCCCCTGTTGCAAGGAGTAGAGTAAGGATGTATATGCGGAACATAATGCGTATGAAAAGGTAGCCTCGCAAGATAGCAAGTTCACCTCATTTGATGCAGTTTTTACGCCTATGAACCAAGAAGAGTAAAATACATACATATATTTTTGGTTGATTTCGTCCGAAAAAGTAGGCATCTCATACTGAATGAATACTTATATATAATCATTTTGCGATTTTTTGTTATATTTAGCATTATCAAATCTATGCTCGTCCACTATGATTCAGAAATTAGCCAACCGCTTTCGTCATTTAGATTCTCTTATCCGCAAACGCGCTACCGGCTCGCCACGAGAATTAGCTCAACGACTCGGCATCACCGAACGAGCCTGGCATAAGATTCGAGATGAATTGGTTCATGATCTTAACCTACTGCTAGCCTATGATCCACATAGCCAAACCTATTACTACACAGAAGAAGGACAACTCGTGTTTGAATTCCGCCGGAAGTTAAGCTTAGATGACATGGAAAAGCTGGAGGGAGGACGGCTAGTACAGTCCAATGCGATTTATGCCAGCAGTCAATTTACCCACCTACTGAACTGGCAGTACAGTGAATAAATCTATGTTGCCAGTCTAAATCCTGAACCGCATGACTGCCCTATTTTTAATAAGCCCGGCTTACGGACACTTAAACCGCTCCTTTCCTATAGCCCGGCAACTACAGGCAGATGGCTACACCGTTGTGTATGGGCATTTTGGATCGCAGGAACTGGCACAACTAATTCGGCAGCAGGGCTTTGGCTTGCACTGGATGCAGACCATTCCATTTGGCGTTGGACTTGATGAACTACTGCATCAGGGCAAACGGGAATCTTATCTGGAAACGCTACTAGACCGGTTAACGAAGCGTACATTCTACACCCGAACCGCCGAATTAAGCAATACAGTAGCCGAACTGAAGCCTTCCATTATTTTAATGGATGCGTTTATGAGTACTGATTTTATCATTTTGTACCCCTTGCTAATCAGTAGCCAAACGAAATTAGTTATCCTGCAAAATATGCTATCTACTTACAATGATGGCCAGACACCTCCGCTTAACTCAACCCTGGTGCCGGGTATAGATTCTACCAGGGCGATTGAGAAAGCATGGCAAAAAGTATATCGCAACCGAAAAATCAATTCGCTGAAACAACAGGTAACGTATATAGGCTATAGCAGACTGGGGATGATTAGATGGGCCTTTAAACGAAATAAGTTACCCGATACGCACGGCATCCGCACCGATAAAGTCTTTCATGTTGGGTTTGACAACGTGCCCGAATGGATTGCCGCTCCGCGTGCCTTCGATTTTCCGGAGCGGCAACTGCTGCCTTTTCAACAGCATTTAGATACGCTGGTCGATCTGGAACGGGTCGAAGATAGCCCACCCGCCTACCAGAGGACCATTGACCGCATCGCGCAGGAACGAGAAGCTAATCCAGCCATTAAACTAATTTATGTTTCGCTGGGAACGGCGCAACAGGCCGAAAAAAAGGGCACCGAAGAACGCTTTTTCAATCGACTGATCGACGCAGCCCGAACGCAACCCAACTGGCGG
>JANXVQ010000424.1 GCA_025351545.1 Spirosoma sp. | reverse complement strand
GTAGTGAAATTTGTACGCAAGACTTTTTTGGGCGTATCAAAGGAAAAGTTATACCACAAGACGCTTTCTCATTTGCAGTGGGAAGTCAAAAATAAGCCAATCGTTATTGATTTATAAGAGTTTAGGTAGAAAAGAAAATTGTGCTAATCTGAGGTAGTATTAACGAGATATCCAAGCCCAAACACTTGATGTGGTGTCGGTTATTAGTAACCGACACCACATCAAGTGTTTGGCAAGAACGCACCACTGGCGATCTTTATGATTTTCGTTTCTATTCTACTGACAATCAGCCTATAAATACAACTTTCCAGCTTTAGTCCTTCGGTGCGTAAGGCGTTAAAAATGCGAAAGATTTTCCCTGATAACGGGGTAAGGAGAGGCTTTTTCGAATTAATGTAAAAGATTGGTAAGCGCTCGAAGCCGCAGCTATATTATCGAGCCAAGTCGGAATATCGCCACCTGGATCAAGCCGACAGGTATAGGTAACCTGCATTTTTTCCTTTGTTATTGGGCGAACCAGCCAAATAGCCAGCCAGTCGACTATGCGCACCGTACCGGGCTGAACGGCCACTAAATTAGGCATACCCACGCCCCGTACCTGAAGGAGTTTGGAGACCGGGTCCTGGGCAAACGTCAAATGAACGCTCATATCGCGGTCACTAACGGGCCAGGGCACGGCAGTAACTACATGATAGACTAACTCGGTTTCGCTGACACGACGTATCAACCGCGACGATTTGGTTTTATAAATGACGTTTTTATAGTTCGCAATGTCTGATAATAAGGCCACCAGCTGATTCTGAGTGCCGTTCATCGCACACTCAACCTTCAACTCAGTTGATCGGCTGCCGGGCACACGGCGGGAATAAACCTGAATCTGATCTTTATTTTTTTCTAAATGCCATTCCTCCTGCGCCTGAACGGCTGTTGTACTCAAGCAATAACTACCGAGAACTAACGCCAGATAGCAACTCACCTGCAATAACTTCATATCGTATTTACAGCTGTTCATCAATATCTCCCCGATTCATTCACTACTTAAAACGCTGCGGCCACTCGTTTTGTTAGCTTTTCGGTCAATGATGAATTACTTAAACACTGTTGGATACCCTTCTTTTGGTACAACAAATTTATTATCCGGGATACTCATTTCCCGTAGAGCTTTCCGTAAGTCATCGGCTGGCTCGGCCAATCCATCGTCGCCCTGCTGAAAGGTGCCAAAATGAATACCCACCGCCTGAGTCGCATTCAGGTCAACAAATGCGTGAACAGCACCGGCTGGCGATACATGCACAGGCGCCATAAACCACTCTGGTCGGTAGGAGCCAATTGGTAGTAAAGCCAGTTTAATAGGACCCGTCTTGGATGTGCGGGCTTGCTCGGCAATTCGTTTGAAATGAGCGCCATAGCCGCTATCTCCACAAAAATAAGTTGTGCCGAAACCCGTGTGAAGCAAATAACCACACCAGAGCGTTTCGTCACGATCGCCCAGACCCCGGTTGCTGAAATGCTGTGCCTGAGTACACGTGATCTGGAGTTTATCATTTACTCGCAATGTTTCATTCCAGTCGAGTTCGCGGGTTGTTCGCCCATCAACCGATTTAGGCAAATACGATACGCCAAGGGGTGTGATAAATAGCGGATTATGCGCTTTTACTAATTTTTTAATAGTGGGTAAATCAAGATGGTCGTAGTGGTTATGACTCAGCAATACCACATCAATTGGCGGCAGTTCCTCAAAACGCAGCCCCGGTGGTCGTTTGCGCTTGATGTTAAACACGGGCATACCAACATAATCCGACCAAACAGGGTCGGTCAGGATATTCATCCCGGCTGTCTGAATTAGAAAGGTGGAGTGATTTACAAAGGTGAGTACCAAACTATCGCCCATAATTCGAGTGGCGGGCCGAGCCCCTACAAAAGCATCGGGTTGCTCGGGCCAGGGGCCTTTGTCGCGATGGAGAAGCCACGTCAAAACCCCGCCCGATGTCCGCTCAGGCATGCCGGGATTGACAAATTTCCTGCCATTGAAATGGTCGGCCACGGGACCTTTGTAACGCGGAGCACAGCCCAGAACGGTTAGCAACAGGCACGACAACAACAAGAACGACAATGTAGTAGGCATCAAAATGGATTTGTATTCTATTGATTACTAGTCTTGTGTATTAAAATAGCGACAACTGATTCGAACGGGCAAAGGCGCCTTCATGCTCCAGCAACCATTGCTTGCGCCATAGCCCACCGGCATAACCCGTCAGCGACCCATCGGAGCCGATAATCCGATGGCAGGGCACCACAATCCAGAGTGGATTCCGGCCATTAGCTGCCGCCACCGCCCGAATCGCTTTTTCATCGCCAATGCGCCGGGACAGGGTCAGATAAGAAAGCGTAGTGCCAAAAGGAACGTCGAGCAACGCTCGCCAAACCGTTTGCTGGAAAGCTGTCCCGGCAGGGTTTAGCGGAAAATCAAATGATTTTCGCCCTCCGGAAAAATAGTCCTGTAGTTGCTCAACGGCTATCCGAACGGGGGCTGCCATTGTGTTTTCCGGCGAGTTCTCAGCTCCAGAAACATCTTTACAGGATATAGCCGAAACGCCGTTTTCATCACCAGTAATACGCACGAAACCCAATGGTGATTCAAAAACAGTGGTCGTCATCAGTTACTCTACAGAATAAAGTCTCAAGATACAAAAAAGCCCACTGCTTAGCCAGTGGGCCTCTTAATGGATTTATATTGTTTTTATTCAGGAGCAGAACTAATCAATTTCCCACCAGTTTCAGAATCTTACCTGAGCCTAGATCGCACAGGTAAAGTTCATTTTTCCGGTCTTCGCCGAAGGCCGAAATGGTCCCCGCCTGCGTTACAATTTCCTGATTGGTAGCGGCTTTGCTACCATTTGTCGTTAGTGCCCAAATGCGCCCACTGGCATAATCGGCATAGATGTATTTGCCACGTAGCGCGGGATTTAACGCCCCTCTATAAACGACTCCGCCGGTAATTGACACATCGCCATTATCGTGCGTGTACTGCCAGACCGGTGCGATCAAATCAGTGGCATTCACCTTGTTATCCTTCGAATTATAATCTGCATTAGCCTCTTTTATTCGCCAGCCGTAGTTGCCGCCTTTGGTAACGATGTCTATTTCTTCAATTTTATTCTGTCCAACATCACCCGCCCAAAGGCGACCCTGTTCGTCGAAACTGACCCGCCACGGATTGCGTAGTCCGTAAGCAAAAATCTCTTCGCGATAGCCGTTGGTGTTGCCTTTAAACGGATTGTCGGCCGGGATTCCGTACTGGCCTTTTCCGGTGCTGTTCACATCTACACGTAATATTTTCCCCAGCCAGCTACTACGGTTCTGGCCGTTATTTTGTGGATCGCCCCCGCTGCCCCCATCGCCGGTGGAGACATAGAGATACCCATCGGGACCAAATAAAACTTTCCCACCATTATGATTCGCATAAGGCTGATCGAACCGGAACAATATCACTTCCGACGCCGGATCAACCTGCGACGCATTGGCGGACGATGCTTTGAACCGGCTCACAATGGTTTCGCGGGGATTATTTTTAGTATAGTTGACATAAAAAAAGCCGTTTTGCTTAAAATCGGGGTGAAAAGCTAGTCCTAACAATCCCATTTCGCCACCAGATGCCACTTTGCTACGGATATCCAGATAAATGCCGGCCGATGCTGTCGTAGCGTCGTTCTCGAATGCCCGAATACGTCCCTCCTGCTCCACAACGAACACCCGGTTGGTTCCATCATTGGCATGTGTATACTCAACTGGCGATGAAAATGTCAGTTTGGGATAGGCGTTGATAACCTTCGCCGACAAAAAGCCCGTGGTGCTGCCTGCTGAATCTGACGTCATGGTGGCAGATTGTTGGGTAGACTGGCAGGCCAAGGCAACCAGCCAGGAAATACCTGACGTAGCCGCCAGCGAAATCATAAATGCAACGATGGTTTTACTGTACATGATTATTCACTTTATTCGTTTTCTTATTTAACCCTGCAAATCCGGTTCCAATTAGGGTCGCCGAACTTTGCGGCCCGCATTTTGTTTCAAAATCATAGAATCCAGTGGTTATAAACGTCCCGTTTATTCGTTTAACCAACAGCCAGGGAGTGTAGTGTTTCCACAGAACGGGGTGTAGATTCTACCGTATCAGTAATCCGGCGCACAGGCGGACCCATGTTTCGCCGGTCCAATCCAGATAATAACAGTCATGACTACCGACACTAGTACTTTTCTCGAACATTTACAAAACCAGCGGGCGCGTTACCGTTACAAACTACCTTCCCGCCCCGATGCCGGACGATTCATTGACCAAATGATGCGGCTGTTGTTCCCGGTTACGCAGGACTGCAAGTCAATTTCGCAACATGTGGAGGAAACTTACCAGAACCTCAACGAACAGCTCGTTTGTTTACTATATCCGTTAGAAAAAAATCTAACTGAAAGTCCGGCGACAATTACTGAACGTTTTTTTGAGCAGTTACCCAGTATTTACGACAGTCTTCTATTGGATGCTCATGCCATTGCAGACAACGATCCGGCTGCCGTTGGTATTGAGGAGGTAGTGGCGGTTTATCCGGGCTTTTATACTATTTCTGTCTATCGTCTTGCCCACGAACTGCTTAAACTCAATGTGCCCCTCCTGCCCCGAATGCTCACCGAATATGCGCACGGTCAAACGGGTATCGATATTCACCCCGGCGCTCAAATAGGCCGGTCGTTTTTTATTGATCACGGTACGGGCGTCGTTATTGGCGAAACAACGATCATTGGCGATAATGTTAAAATTTATCAGGGCGTAACCCTCGGCGCTA
>JANXVQ010000321.1 GCA_025351545.1 Spirosoma sp. | reverse complement strand
CTGATAGCCTCACTCGAACGGCGAGGGTGCGTAATAGCAAACATGATATTCAGATACGGGTTAAATGGCCCATCCGAACCAATGGCTAGGGGTATATTATGGTTCAATAATGTTTTCATTGCCATTCCATGCGTCGGTGGCGGACCCATTGGCAAGCCTTCTATTGGCGCAAAATGCGTTGGATTTTGCACAATAATTACGCCCATTTGCCGGGCTTTTTCGAGATATTGCGGCAGGTAGTCTATTTCGTCGCCGTGTTCAAAGCGTGGACGAAGTGCTTTCCAATCTCAATTTCGGGAACCGTATAGTTCATACGACCATGCCAGTTGGGGCGGTTGGGATAGGCATCAACCTGTTCTGCACCTCCTTCGAGTGGTGTACCCTCTAATAACCATTTTGTGCCACTCACGGTCACCAAGGGTAGTTCAGGCGTAGTTTTGGGTAACTCTTTCGACGGAATACTCAGACTACCGTCGGTATTCATATCTCCCCAGCGAATCAGACGCAGGCGAAATGGCAAACCGGCTTGTTTCCAAATCTTGATATAATCTTCGGCAGATGCGCCAGTACACATATTTTGGAAGCTGGTTATCCCCGCTTTGAGTAATGCCCGGGTCATTGTCCTGAAATCGTTAATCAACGCTTTATCATCCCGCAGCGATACTATTTTTGAATAGCTGGTGTGGGGCCAGTAGGCATTTTTTTCATAGGCTTTTCCCGTCAGGCTTTTCCCATCAGGCATCCGTTCATAGAATCCGCCTTTAGGATCGGGCTGATTATCGGCAATACCCATTTCGTGCATACCTAGCGAATTAAACAAACCCACATGCCCCCACCACGATAGTAATCGAACCGGATGTTTTGGGGCAATTTGGTCTAGAATAAAGCGCGTTGCTTCGGGCGAATTGGCAATACTTAACCCAAAAGTTCCGACTATCCACTGGCCTTCAGGTACTCGTTTCACCAACTTCCGAAGCGAGTCAAGGAGTACTTGCCAGCTTGGGTCCATTCCATCCAATAACAATCTGGTAGCTTTCAGGCCGTCGGGTAAGTGATTGTGAGCATCGTTGAATCCCGGCACGACAAGCATTCCACCCAAATCAAGTTGTTTGGTCTTTTTGGTGGCCAATTTTTCAATGACTGCCGTAGTGCCGATTGCCGTAATGCGTCCTGACTGGATAGCCAATGCCTGAACGTACAATTGGGTGGTATCTGATGTGAAAATCCGACCATTGGTCAGAATTAAATCGGGACTTTGGGCATTGGTGGATAAGGCAATCCATAGCAATGTAGCCGCAAAAAGTAGTTTTTTCATTTGTCTGGCGGTACGTCGCCACGGTTGGTTTGACCAGACAAATGTAGGCGGAGTATCTGGTGCTTCAGGTGTAAAAAAGCGACATTAATCCACGATGCTTTGCTGATCTGGAGATACTATATTCTGGGCGATAAGCAGGGAAGGAGTTACTTCGGCGAACTGTCGAAAATCACGCATCAAGTGTGAGAAATCGAAATAGCCACAACTATAGGCCACTTCGAGCCAATTGAATTGGGGGTTTTGTGTTTTCAGCTTAAAGGCGCTGTCAAAACGAGCAATGCGAGCATAGAACTTAGGGCTCATGCCCATCCGTTCCTGAAATTTTCGCTCAAATTGTCGGTGACTTAAGCAAGCCTGATCAGCGAACCAATCTAGCGAGAAAGGATTCCGGGCACTCCTCAACGCGACAATTGCCCGATCTATGGGTTGAATTTCGGTGGCTATTATGGCTATTTTCTTTAGTAAGTAGGCTTCAATACGGCCAATCATCAGACGGTAATCTGTTTCTTCCTGCAATTGCTCATTCAATTCTTTTAAGCCCGAATCCGACAATTCCTCGGCATTTATCTCTTTATCCTGAAATGTGCTGATCGGTATTTTACCCAGAAACTGGTATAAAAATCCGGCCCGAAAACAGACCTGAATAACAAGGTGGTCTTCGCCAAAGAGAAGGTTGATGCGTGATGTTTGTTGGCCAACAAAAATACTGGAACCACTCTGGCGTGTTGCACCCGTACTGTTAACAATATTTTTGGTGGCAGAGCGAGGATAAAAGTAGAGAGATTGATCGGCATCAGGCGGAATGGGCTTAATCCGTTGATGGTCAGGAACACCTTTTAGTTGTATATGAAGCAAAAGATAATGCTGCACATACGAGCGTAAGGCAGGATGCGGCAAGATTCTGGGCATGAAGACCATATAATAATCATCTGGTTATTCTAAAGATAGAAATACTTACAGATTCGCGATGATCTTTGGTGGTTAGATTTAACGAGACGTTAGTAAACGGTTTATAATACTTCATCGAGTAGCCATGTCTACCCTTGGTCTGTGAAAAAATAAGCCAAGGGTAGAAATAGCTGCGGTAGCAACTAACTTACTGCGGGCGCTTGAATAAACCTACATACGCGGCCTTTCCTAACACATGCCCTTCAACGGCTTTTAATACAGTAAAACGGGTTGCCGAACCTTCGGCGCCAGGCTTCACATCGAGTTTTATATCCAAAGCATAAATTTCAAATACGTAATGATGCAAAGGGCCCGATGCCGCAGCGCCCGGACCGCGATAGGACGGAGTAAATACGTTCATTTGGTAACTGCCATCGGTAAGTTGTGCACCGGCAGGAATTCCTTCGGGCAAACTGGTGAGGGTAGGGGGAATATTCCAGACTAGCCAATGCAGATTATCATCCGTGCTTTTGTTGCGACTTACATCGACATCGTGCATATGAAGGACAAAACTCTGCGTGCCTGCTGGTACGTTGGTCCAGCTTAACTCAGGCGAAATACCTCCGCCGGGGGCAGCTCCCGGAGCCGCCTGAGTAAACTTTATCGGAATTATCCCACCATCTGGGAATGCTGTCGTTGTTAACCGCATCGGCGGAGCTGCGGGAACGGTGGCCGTTGTAGGGGTCGGCTGTTGTGCGAACGTCAACGAAATCGTACTGATCAGCAGCGTAAAGGCAATGAATAATCGTTTCATTCTGGTTTTAACGTTTGGTTTAATTTGAGGTAATGTCATTGTATTCGGGCAAAATATTGGACACTGCTTTTTGATGTAACCTTATGATTGTCAGTATCCTCTCAACCCCCTAATTAACTGGACATAATTTCCGTAAACGAAGTTTTACTTTTACGGGATTATGAACAAGGAAAAACGAGCCTGGAATTTGGCCGAAAAACTCGAAGCGCTCCAGCTTCTGAAGAAAGAAGGGATC
>JANXVQ010000296.1 GCA_025351545.1 Spirosoma sp. | reverse complement strand
CCGGCGGCACCCATATCCTGAATACCAATCACATAGCCCGTTGCAATGATTTCGAGTGTGGCTTCGAGCAGCAGTTTCTCCATAAACGGATCACCAACCTGCACGGCGGGCAGTTTGTCGGTCGAAGCGGCCGAAATATCTTCTGACGCGAATGTGGCGCCGTGAATACCATCTTTACCCGTTGCCGAACCGACGATAAACACCGGATTACCAACGCCGAAACTGGTCGCTTTGGCCGATTTCCCAATCTCGACAATACCCGCCGAGAACGCGTTCACAAGAGGGTTCGTATTATAGCACTCGTCGAAATGGAGTTCTCCGCCAACGGTTGCAATCCCAAATGCGTTGCCATAATCGCCGATACCTTTCACGACACCTCGCAGCAACCGCTTGGTTTTCGCCAGCGTCAAATCGCCGAACCGAAGTGAATTCAATTGGGCAATGGGCCGGGCCCCCATCGTAAAAATATCGCGGTTGATACCGCCAACGCCGGTTGCTGCGCCCTGATAAGGTTCCAGCGCTGAGGGGTGATTGTGCGACTCAATCTTGAACGAGCAGGCAAGCCCATCGCCAATATCTACCAGACCGGCGTTTTCCTCCCCGGCTTTGGCCAGCATCCGGTCAGAATCGCGGGGCAGGGTTTTGAGCCAGATGATAGAATTTTTGTAGGAACAGTGTTCCGACCACATCACCGAGAAGATACTCAGCTCAGTAAAGTTTGGCCGACGGCCCAGAATCTCGGCAATACGGTCAAATTCGTCGGGTAGCAGGCCCAGTTTTTGGGCGGTCTCAAGTGAGGGTAGCGATTCGGTTGCGTCCATTATTAAAAGCGAAAGCGTGAAAGAGTGAAAGAGCGTACGAGTTGCGAGAACGTTATCCGCTCTTTCACTCTTTCACTCTTTCGCCCTTTAAACATCGCCCAAATTTACAGTTTTTGGCTGAAATTGGCCCGGTAAGGTTGACAAATCTCCGAACGTTCGTATATTTGCACCAGAAAGAGAGATGGCAGAGCGGTCGAATGCGTCGGTCTTGAAAACCGAAGACTGTCACAGGTCCGGGGGTTCGAATCCCTCTCTCTCTGCTAATTCGACCTTTATATTTGCCTAATGCCCGAAACTAACCAGTTTCGGGCATTTTTTTTGCTCATTTCTAAGCCTTCAGGCCATATTCCACGGTTTAGCCGCAATTCTGGTGATGCACCCTATCTTTATTTCCTCCTTGTCAAAATGTAGCGATACCAGTAACTAATATCATTGCACAAGCATATATCGCCTACTAAGTATACCACCATGTACACAACATGATTTCTTCTGGCCGAAAAATAGTCCGCACCGCGATACTGGGCGGTGCGTGAGCACAAAATACGGGGCCGTTAACATAGCTCAGGACGGTCCCAATGGCCGTCCTGAGCTATACGTGCGTTTCTATTCAAATTTTAGACAATTTCAACTATACCTCTAGTATTGATATGTTTATTATTAAGCAAATAATTTGAAAATCCATCTTCAAATTCAGCCCTTTTTGAAGCTATAGCATTAAAAGCTCCTTCAGATAAATCAATTGTAATTATGTTTCCGTTTACTTCAAACGAGTTTACTTTTCTCAGTAAGTCATCTGGAACAAGAGTAAATACTGAATTTGAAGTACAAAAATCATTCCATGCATTTATTAATTCTTCTTCGGTAATCCGGATATATAATGGCAATGGACCATTGTACATTTTTTCTACAGCGTCAAAAAGATCGTTGCCTATTTGCTGAACATGTTCATCTATTTCTTCCTTCGTTAGCGCCTGATGGTAATATTTTACTGCTTTAGCTTTACCTAACCATTGGTTGTAACCCACAGTCTCTAAGTCCTCAATTTCTTTTCCTCTGGCAACAGAATAGTAGATTTGATATTCTAATTCATTGAAAACCAGACCAAGCTTTACTTCCAGCGAAAAGTGGTTGCTCTCCAGTTTAAACTTATCGAAAGTTGAGGCTATAATAGTCGTATCTTCTGAGATCATACTGGAATCAATCGAATTGGCAAACCCAATTAAATCCAACAGATTATAAGACCATCTAAAAACATTCAGGCCCTTACGGTTAAGGTTTTTTCTATATCCCAAGATATAATCCTCGTACGCGAGAAACATATCTTTAAACTTAGAGAGCATAATTGTATAACTAGTCAGCAAGGGTTTAAACGAACTCTCAGCTACTGCTAACTTTGTCTCTGGTGAACGTCGAAGTTCAACTCTATCCTTTCGGGCCTCTACTTCTCGTTTAAATAACTGAAGTCGTTTGTCCAGATCCAATGCTTCTTCAATACTCTCTCCTTTGGCTCCCTTAACATATATATCTAATGAATGGAGCATGTACTGACCGATGTAATCAACAAAGCCTTTAAGATCACCAATATCAGCCTGACTCAATACTAAATAATATTCATCTTTTTTATCATTCCTGATGACAACCGGTGGATACTCATATTGCATTAAAATCAGGTTCATCAATAAACGGCTCATACGGCCATTGCCATCATCAAACGGATGAATTGATGCAAACCGATGATGGAAAATGGCCGCAATAACAACGGGATGCAGAACGCTCTCAGCAGTTGTTTTCCGGTACCAATCGACTAGCTCGCTCATTAACATTGGTGTATCCTCCGGCGTAGCATAGTAATGAATTTCACCTGTAATCGTTTTGACGTGGTTAGGCGTAGTCTTATACTGGCCTAATTTTATACGCTTACGGACAACAATCCCCTCCTGCGTTTGTGCAGGGCTATCGTAGGGCTCAACTAATAACATCTGATGTAAGCCCCTTATATCTCGCTCACCAAGCTGCTCCTTATTTCTAATTAAATCTAAAAGGTAATCGATCGCTTCATTATGGCCTCTGATATCCAAATAGTCTTTTAAGGGCTTGCCTTTGGCAGTAACACCGTGCATTAAGAAAGCAACTGTCTCTCCATAATCCA
>JANXVQ010000292.1 GCA_025351545.1 Spirosoma sp. | reverse complement strand
TTTGTTACCGCTGCGGCACACCCACCAGCCGGATGATCAACTGCGCCAGTCCGGTCTGCAACAATCACATTACCCTTTGCGAAAATTGCGGTAACGAACACGGCGGCACCTGCACCGATGCGTGCAGGCAAGATCCGAGTTTACGTACTTACGACGGCACGGGTTATTACGGCAAACAAACGCAAAGCTACTCCCCTATTCAAGGCTATAAAAGCCGCCAGGGACAACGGGTAGGTGTGAGTTTAGACGGAGTATAAATCAGAAACCGGCAACGATTACCATTGCCATTTTCCTTTTATATTGTCTAGATATTTCTGACCCGAACCCGTATTAAGCAATACGATGTGTTCATCTGGCTGGAGCCATCCCTGATGTAGTAATTTTTTTGTGGCTGCCCAGATAGCGCCACCTTCGGGGGCGGCAAAAATGCCTTCGTACCGGCAAAGTTCACTAACTCCCTGCAACATATCATCTTCCGAAACCGCAATAGCTGTCCCGCCTGATTCACGCAATACGCTCAGCATCAGTGGCTCACCAATGGGTCGCGGTACGGCTAATCCGTTAGCGAGCGTAGGTTTCCCAACATACTGCTTGCTGTTAACCTGTTTTCCCAGATAGGTATCGACAACGGGCGCGCAATTTTCTGCCTGCACCGCTACCATGCGCGGAAGTCGTTGATCCTTGGCCAACCACCCCAGCGCTTTCATTTCGTGAAACGCTTTCCATATTCCGATCAGGCCCGTTCCGCCACCGGTTGGATACATAATCACATCCGGCAACTGCCAGTCCAATTGCTCAGCTATCTCATAACCCATCGTTTTCTTGCCCTCCAGCCTGTAGGGTTCTTTCAGTGTCGACACATCGAAATAGGCGCCGTGTTGGTTCAATTCATGTACTTTGGCCGCACAGTCATTGATCAGGCCATCTATCTGAATAAGGGTCGCATTATAACCAATACACTCTTCTTTGAACGCGTCGGGCGTGTGACGCGGCATCACAACGACCGCTTCTAAACCGGCTCTGGCACAATAGGCAGCCATGGCCACGCCGGCATTACCGGCCGTTGGGATGATACAGGCCGACTCCCCGTTCTCTTTCGCTTTCGAGATGGCCATGCACAACCCTCTTGCTTTGAACGATCCCGTCGGGTTAAGTCCTTCATCTTTCAGCGTGAGGTGGTTAAACCCATACGCGTCAGCCAATCGGGTAAGCGTTAACAGGGGTGTAAAACCCTCTCCTAACGTAATTTGATTCTCGGGCTGAATAACGGGCAACAGTTCCTCGTATCGCCAGAGCGACTTTGTACGCGTTACCAAATCAGCTTTCAAAACACTGCCAGCGTCGATGCTATATTGGCATAGCAGCGGGGCCTGGCAACAGTGCGATAACGTTTGACGAATAAACGCGTCGTGGGGCGAACCGCATTGTGAACAATGCAGATCGTCTAAACGTGATGAAGTAATGGTTATGTTCATGGTTGTATTTTCCCGAAAAGTCCCGGTTAACAACGCATGAAGCAAATACCGTTTTGGTATGAGTTATTCTTTAATGGAATAGTGGCGTTTCGTAAAGTGAATAAACGTACTTACTAAGCGGTTACTTTCTGTGCCTTTTCGCTGGATGAAATAGAAGGTCCGCTGAAGAGTCAGATCCTGAATTGGCACTACGACCAGCTCTCCCGCAGCCAGTTCTTTAATGATAGCGCGCTTGGGTAAAAAAGCAAGACAGGTATCGGCTAAAGCAAAATTTTTGAGTGCTTCTGTGCCTCCCAATCGAATCAATATCCGCAGAGACGCAAAATTGACACCCTTTTTGCTCAACTCATCTTCGATGATAGCCAGCGTCCCTGACCCATTTTCACGTATTGCCAAGGGAATTGTTGGCAAGTCGGCTACGGTAAATATCCGCCCCCGTAATGGACTTTTTGCCGAACAGACTGCCAGCACATCATCGGTCATAAAGGGTGTATAGGTCAGCGTATTAACGCGGGTCAGTCCCTCCACAATACCAACATCAATTTCGTGGTCCAGCAATGCGTTTTGAATCGTATCTGAATTGCGGTTAAGTACGTTAATCTGAATGCTGGGATTTTGCCGCAAATAAGCTGAGAGAACGGATGGCAGGACGTATAAACTAATGGTTGTACTGGCACCAATCGCCAACTTCGTCAAGGGCAGAAACTTTTCGTTGATCTGTTGAAGCTCCTGGTGTAATTCGTCCTGCAACTGACCGGCTTCCAGCAGTTTACCATACAGCATCTGGCCTGCTTTAGTTAAGCTTATGTGGTTTCCATGTCGCTCGAACAGGCCAGTTTTATAAAAATATTCCAGCGACTTTATGTGTTTACTAATCGCCGACTGGCTAAGAAACAGCGTTTGACTGGCTTTGGTAAAACTTAACAAGCGAGCCACTTCCATAAAAATCAGGTGGCGGGATGATAGCATAATGGGTTATCTGTTTCGCGACGTACCAACGCCAAAGATAGCCTAACAAACCTGTATCTAAATCGGTCGTATACGCTGGCTGAAGCACAAGTTTTTTTTGGACAGGATTACAGGATTAAACAAGATTAAAGAGTAGAAAAAATCCTGCTTTATCCTGTACTCCTGGCCAAAAAAAAACTCATTCCAGTGTTTCCCAATCATCTAAACCCAGCAGTTTACGCCCGAGTGGGGAGAGGTCGGCGGTTTGAAAACGCTCCTTTTCCCAGTTTCGCGGATCACCCGGAAAGGCGTACCCTTCGGGGGCCTGCCGGTCACGCCAGGACGTGATGCGCCACTGCCGCAGGGCTTCATTGTCTTCTTGGGCGGGCATCATCGAAATGTATTGAGCCAGTCTGACTTTATCAGTCGACAGATTTGGGCGAATACCGTGCGGTTGAGTACTGTTGAAAATGAGTAAATCGCCCGCTTCCATTTTCACTTTCACAAAGTCGAATCCTGTTGTATCAGGCTTAAACCGGTTGCGGTCAGCCGGTTGAG
>JANXVQ010000276.1 GCA_025351545.1 Spirosoma sp. | reverse complement strand
CGGATGGGACTAAGCTCAAACCGATAACGATCCGGGAATCCGACATCCGGGTCGAAGGACAAACATCGGGCGAGTGGGTATCATTGGGAGCATTCAAGCTGGCACCCGGCAAAAAAAGTTACGTTGATGTTTCGACCAAAGATGCCGACGGGATCGTGGTGGCCGATGCCGTCTTGTTTGTGCTGAACTGAAAATTCTTTTCACCTTTGAGCTAAATTACTGTTTTAGATAGTTACTCGTTTGCCCGTAATTGCCGATACCGATTAATACCCACCGCCGACTTATTCGCAAACGCTGATGCGCTGGTTGATGATTGATCAATGGGTTTTGACACGACACGCTTATGGGCCGTATGGTGCTCCGACGACGTCAGCGCAATCAGCGTTAGTATCTCGCTATTAAGTTGTTCTACTTTCTGTTGTAGCGAGAGAATATGTTTTTCTAATGCAGTCATTGTTATTGTTTATGTAGCTGAGAAATTGCCTGGGAACATCCCCAAACTGTGGGTAGACAACTTATTGATTTCTGTCCAGCACGTTACCGCCAAAAGGTGATGAGATTCTGGTTAAGCCTTCGAACATCAGAAGATGAATTATACAAGCGAATCTTGATCAAGTCTTATGGTTTGATTCAGTATGTTGAGCCAATTGCAAACGCACCGTAGTAACCATGATGGCTAATGGTCAGGGGGATTTTCAGCGAATTATTAACCGTTAAAAGGGGAGTGCCAGCGCTGTTTTTATGAATGCAGATTGCTTGTTCGGGAATGGCAAATAGAGTGGCGCATTGCTGGATTATGTTGGCCCGAATTACGCGTTGATGCGTTTGGTAAATTGTATCCTCGAAAGGAATAACCAGGTGTATATAATCTGGAATGGCATTGGCTGCCAACGCCACCGACGCAATATAGTGAGACGTGATAAGCGATATGGTTTTGTATTCTCCGTAATAAATAACCAAACCTTCAACCGTGTTTGTCATTGTCTCATTAACGGAACAGGCTATTTTTTTTGGTGAAAAAACGCGTAATCCTGTCCTCTGAACGGCTAGTTTATACGCACTTTCTTTCATGCTCCATAACAGCCAGACCATCTGATCAGGATTGCTTGCTGCATGAATGAGTTGTTGCTCGTGTTGTGTAAACAGTTTGTCCAAAAAGCCCCTCCGGCGCCAGTTGCTTTCCCGCTTCGCCTGGGCTAAATCGACAATGTCATTGCCAATCATTTTTCGGCCAGTTTTTTTGTAATGATATCAATGGCCGCCCCAACCGTGAGCATGTGTTCCATAGACTCATGATCAATCTCAATGTCAAATTCTTCTTCAACATCTAACGCGATGTCGACCAGATTTGCCGAGTTCACTTTTAAGTCATTTATGAAGTCTGTAGTCTCCGTAACATTCTCAAATGCTTGCTCATCCTGAATATATGGTTTCACGATTTTTTTAAGCGTTGCGATTAATTCGTCCTTCGTTTGCATACTCTGTTTACGATTGAAACTTTTTTAAAATGACACATGCATTTACATCACCGAAACCAAAATTGGCCTTCGCAATCAGGTTAATATTTTCTCTGATAAATTGTTGTGGAATTCGATCAGGAGCTATCACAGCTGAAACCTCAGAGTGGATATCTTCGCAATTGAGGGATGGATAAATAAAGCCCTCATGCAATTCCAATACGGCGGCTACACATTCTATACTGCCTGCCGCACTCAGGCAATGGCCAATCATTGATTTTAGCGAATTAATATACGGAAAATCAGCGCCTTTTCGACCTAATGCTTCACTCCATGCCTTTACTTCGGCCGAGTCTTTTATCGTCGCCGTTAAATGACCGTCAATAAGGTCAATATCGCCCGGTTGAATGGCCGCTTTTTGTATCGCTTTTTGAATACAACGTTTTACCGCAACGGCATTGGGCGCCGTCATAGACCCCCCGCCCCGTTGCCCACCCGAATTCAGATGACCGCCCAGTATTTCGGCATAAATAGTGGCATTGCGTGCCAACGCCGTTTCCAGCGATTCTACGACCAGCGCACCGGCCCCACTGCCGGGCACGAACCCGCTTGCTGTGGCGCTCAAGGGTCTTGATGCTCGCTCGGGGGAACCGTTAAATTGATAGGGTGTTACGCGCATGGCATCAAATCCACCCCAAATGTAGGGGCCGTGGTCGCTGCAACTGCCTGCCAGCACGCGTTTTGCGTAACCATTTGCAATGCGTTCGTACGCCAATAATAACGCTTCTGTTCCGGTTGCGCAAGCCGATGAATTAGCCGTTACTTGATTGCCACACCCAATTATGCCGCCCAAATAAGCGCTTACGCC
>JANXVQ010000274.1 GCA_025351545.1 Spirosoma sp. | reverse complement strand
CCGCCATCGACGTGGATAAGCTGCCCCGTGGTATGGCTCGATTTATCCGATAACAAAAACACAACGGCATTAGCCAGTTCTTCGGTCGTTGTCATGCGGTGTTCGAGCGGAATTTTCGAGACGATTTGCTGAAGTTTCTTTTCTGGTTCAGGCAACGTTTTAATCCAGTTAGCATAAAGAGGAGTCCAGCTTTCAGCCACAATAACACAGTTGACACGAATACGATAGGGCAGCAATTCAACCGCCCACTCGCGGGTCAATGCGTTACGCCCGCCGTTGGCTGCGGCATAAGCAGATGTGTTTCCCTGACCCGTTTCGGCCACTTTTGAGCCAATGTTCACAATGGCTCCCTTCGATGCTTTCAGGGCAGGCAGTGCATGATGAGCCATCAGGTAATAGTGAACCAGATTTTTGTGCAGTGAAGCCATGAATCCTTCATAAGAGCCGTTTTCCAGACCTACGCTATCATTCACACCTGCATTATTGACTAACCCATCGATCCGCCCAAATTGAGCCAATGTTTGCTCAACGGCACGCCTGCAATCATCGGGTTTAGTTAATTCTGCCACAAAATGGTACGCTTTGCCGCCCGTAGCCCGAATGGTATTTACAGCCAGTAGATTATCGGCCTCGCTTCGGCCGATAATAACCGGAATGGCTCCTTCTGCCGCCAGCACCGTCGAGATTCCTTCGCCAATACCTTTAGCTCCACCCGTAACGATTATGATTTTATCTTTTAGGTTTAAATCCATTTTTTTGTCAATTTACTACGTCCAGAAAACATTAAAGACGAAAAGAGAAAGACAAATTACTGTCTTTTCTCCTTTCGTCTTTGAACGTCAAATTATATGGATGTTAAATCAGGGCACATAGGTTTCCAGCACCGTCATGTCGCCATCGGGAACGAGTGTAACCGTATCGACCGATGCCGGAATGAGAGCAGATTGTCCCATTTTGAGTGAGATGCTGTAACCGCCCGGTGCTTCGATGGTGAGCGCCCCGGCTACACAAATCAATATCACAAACGAATCAATGTGGGTGTAGTCATGTTCAACTTCTTCATTGAAATTCAGCACGTTGGTTACGAAATAATCACTCATAACGGCATTGACACTTTCATTTATTTTCTTGTCGTACTGCGTTTTGTATTGGTCGTAATGATGGTAGTCAATGGCATCAACGGCCAATTCTGTATGTAATTCGCGCTTCTGACCGGTGGTGGCATCTACCCGGTCGAAGTCATAAATTCGGTACGTGGTGTCGGATGTTTGCTGAATTTCAGCCAGTAGTAATCCCTTACCGATATAGTGAACACGGCCAGCGGGCAGAAAAAAAACATCGCCGGGTTGGGCCGGTTCAATATTTAAAATGTCCTGAATTGTGTTATCGGCAACGGCTTTAACATATTCATCTTTGGTCACTTCCCGATTGAAGCCCGAATTAAGTTTAGCACCCGCATCGGCCTGCATAATGTACCACATCTCGGTTTTGCCAAAGCCGCTTTTACGCTCGGCAGCCAGTTTATCGTCGGGGTGTACCTGAATCGAGAGGTCGTCGTTCGCGTCGATAAACTTAATCAGAAGTGGAAACCGGTTGCCGTATTGTTCATAAACGTGCTGCCCGACTAACTCGCCCTTATAGTGTTCCACCAGTTCGTGAAGGGATTTTCCTTGTAAACTACCTTCTTTTACGACCGAGGCATTGCCCTCAACGTCAGACACTTCCCATGTTTCGCCACAGTTAGGTAACGGAGAAAAATCTTTCCCCAGAATGGTTTTGATCTTATGACCACCCCAGATTTTATCTTTGAAAATAGTCTCGAACGTGAGCGGATATAGCATAATGACAATAAAGAATGAATAGTGTCGATTGGTTGATGATGATACAATAGTCGCTTCTTGGTTTAACGATTATTGTCAAGTATACATCGTTAAACCGAGAATATTCGACAATTGTTGGTTATTCCATTTCCCGCGCTGAGGCTTTAAATACACCTACTTCGGCCAACTGCACCGCTCCATTCGCATTGGTGAAAACCAGACGAAGTTTCGATGATTTCACCGCCGGAAAGCGCAGCAACCGCTTATAACCCACCGTTGTAAATGACTGAAGTGGCTTCCAGTTCGTACCGTCCCAATACTCGACCCGGCCACTGGCAACACGCTGCCCGTTGGCAATGTTTTCCTGAATCGATATACGGTCGAAGGATTGCTCCCCACCGAGGTCAATCGTCAGGGGTTGATTAGCTGATAACGTTGTGAAGGTAGCCAGCTTTTTATCGATCAGTGCAGGTTGTTCAGCAACCAGATTCTGCTTGAAGGTTTCGTCTAAAATACGTCGAAAATCGCGCAGGCTGGCGATGTCCGGTTCAGAAAATAGTCCTTCACGATTGGGTGGAACATTGAGTAACAACAAACTATTTCGCCCTACCGATTCATAGTACAGATTCACCAAATTCTGCGCCGAACGCACTTTGACATCTTCGGTAGGGTGATAAAACCAGCCTGGCCGAATGGATACGTCCGTTTCAGCCGGAAGCCATTGTTTGCCCGTGGCATCACCCCGATTCAGGTATTTAGGATCAGCTTTTCCGGGAGCCAATCCCTCCGTATTGATTGTGGACCAGCAGGTTTCGCCCGCATTGCCCGATTCATTCCCTACCCAGCGTATATCGGGTCCGGCATCGGAAAACATCACGGCGTTGGGCTGCAACTGACGAACCAAGGCCCAATATCCTGCAAAATCGTAGGTCATGTCCTTCGCATTTTCGCCCTTAGCGCCATCAAACCACACCTCCGAAATGGGACCATAATTAGTTAATAACTCACGCAGTTGGCTCTTGTAGTAATCATTGTAAGCGGCTGTGCCATAGCGCGGTTCATGGCGATCCCAGGGCGAAAGATAAACTCCGAATTTCAGCCCGAATTCGCGGCAGGCATCGGCTACTTCTTTCACCACATCGCCCTTTCCATCTTTCCACGGACTGCTCTTGACCGAGTGCTCAGTCATTTTGGATGGCCAAAGACAAAATCCATCGTGATGTTTGGCCGTGATGATCGCCATTTTGAAACCTGCCTCTTTCAGGGCTTTAATCCACTGCCGGGCATCGAGTTTGGTCGGGTTAAAAATAGCGGGACTTTCGGTGCCGTCGCCCCATTCCTTGTCGGTGAACGTATTAACTGTAAAATGGAGGAAAGCAGTAGTTTCCAGAGGTTGCCAGGCGAGTTGGCGCGGTGTAGGCTTGGGCAACGATTGGTTAGGCAATCCAACACTCGATTGAGAATAGCTTAACAGCGAACTTAAGAAACCAATAACAACTAAACCTGTACGGCATACATGCTTCATAGCGTTGGGGTTGAACTATATAGTTAAGTCACAAAGAAGTCAATAAATCATTTGCAGTCGATATAGATAGTAAACTTTTTTCAACCCGACCGATCAAAGTACCTGTTCCAGCATCTGGATATAGCCCGTTACACCTTCGGCTATTTCGTTCAGATAAATAAATTCATCGGCGGAATGTGAGCGTCCAGAGTGTCCCGGTCCACATTTGAGCGATGGACAATTTAGCACGGCCTGGTCTGAGGTGGTAGGCGACCCGTAGGTATAGCGGCCTAGCGCAAGACCAGCCTGCACAATGGGATGTTCGGCTGGAATAGACGATGGTTTAAGCCGAATTGAGCGTGGTTTCACCTCAGCCTGAATGTTGGCCTGTATCGTTTCATTGACTTCTTCGAGCGTGTATTGCTCCGTCACACGTACATCTATAGCAAACGTACAGGCATCTGGCACCACATTATGCTGCATGCCCGCGTTGATAATTGTTACAGATAGTTTTACGGGCCCCAACGTTGGCGAGACCTTTGGAAATTGATACGTCGTGAGCCAGTTAATATCCTGAATAGCTTTGTAAATGGCATTATCTCCTTCATCGCGGGCGGCATGCCCACTCACGCCATGAGCCGTACAGTCGAGCACGAGTAATCCCTTTTCGGCAATAGCCAATTGCATTTCGGTCGGTTCACCAACAATGGCAAAGCTAAAAACCGGCAATTCAGGCAATAAGAGTTCGAGTCCATCCTGACCTGAAATTTCTTCTTCGGCCGTGGCAGCTATCACTATATTGTAGGCCATACCGGTCCGATCATAGAAATAGGCGAAGGTGGCCAGCAGCGAAACTAAACATCCTCCGGCGTCATTGCTACCTAACCCGAACAGTTTCCCATCGCGCTCCAAAGGCTCAAACGGGTCGAGTGTCCACGATTTATTCGGCTTAACCGTGTCGTGGTGCGAGTTGAGCAATAAGGTTGGCTTTGCCGGATCAAAGTAAAGATTCTGCGCCCAGATATTATTTTTGAGCCGATTAAATGGAATCTGTTTTTCCTGAAGAAACCCTTCGATTACGGTAGCCGTCTGCTCTTCTTCCCGGCTGAATGATGGCGTTGCAATCAGGCGTTTGAGCAAGGTGAGGGCGTCATCGGCGAGGTTAGTTTGCTTCGTGGACGTGTCAGTAAATTGATGCATAAAAAAAGCGTTGGCCGCTCAAAGATACGGCCAACGCGCTAAAGTCGTTCTAGTGCAAAATCGTACGGCGCGGGCCGCTCCGATAAATCCTCATGACTTTCTGACAATTTATAAGTAAATTGTATTATTTCTAGTTAAGTCGAATGAGAGATGTTATATTGAGAAAATATTCTAAGAAGTAGGCTCTAACAATAGGTCTATAATTACAGAGTAGCAGAACCCCTTTAATTGACAGGGTAGATTAAATCCCGCTCGTCTGTGGCTTAAAGATAGAAACCAAACCATACACTATGTTTACGATCAAATCGTTGCTCACCCAGGCGGCTATTGTCAGCAGTTGCGTTCTTGTCTTAAGCGGCTGTGCGACCGTATTCGGTGGACCAAGGACTAGTTATCAAGTGATCAAACCCTTGGATGGCCAGCCACAACGTCAAGTGCGCGTGGGCGCTCTAATTGCGGATGTGCTTCTGTTCTGGCCAGGCACCATCGTTGATTTTGCCACGGGGGCTATTTACAAACCCGCCCCAGTGCCAGTGCCCTTAGCTCTCCCGCCGGTTGAGATACGGTAATCAGGCAAACACGATTGATAAAAGGCTTAATGGATCTTTCTGGTTAGCCTTTTATCAATCTTCAGGTTAACATAATTACCACTTATACAACAGATTAAACGACAAGAAATGGGGTCAATTGAGTTCATTGTTGCAGTGTTAGCAACTGTTTCACCTTTCCTGTTTGGAATTTTACTTTATTATCGAGCCTGGTTGAAAAGCAAGCTCGAAAAAGTAAATCAACCTCAAGCTGAGCAGGAATTCTTCATTTTTAAGCCATTGAAAATGTTGAACTACATCACGGAAGAGCCTAGAATTGATCAATTAATAAAAAGCACTCCACTATATAAAAGATACGACACAACAGAAACAGTTATGAAATACGCATTCTTCTCTTCAATTATTTTCAACTTTACTAGGGCTCTAATAATCCATTTCGCAAAGAGTTAATTTGGTAATATTCT
>JANXVQ010000253.1 GCA_025351545.1 Spirosoma sp. | reverse complement strand
CTGGGCCATCGATGGGTCAGGCTATTATACAACCAGCGAGAAGCCAGATGCCAACCCACAAGTGATTTATTGGTATAAGCGTAAATAAAAGCTCGAATTAAAAAATTTCGGCAGCGATCTACGGACGAGTTTTATTCGAACGTTCATTCCCTGACGGTAGCCGATGTGGAGGGCAACACACTGACTATTTGCCAGATTGGTATGAACGGAAAAGAACTCAATTCGTTTGAAGCAACCAGGTAATTCAACACCTGAATGTCTGCCTAGTGATTTGTGCTATTTCCCCGGGTCAGGCAAATGCCGGAGAGCTTTCATACTTAATGAGCGAATGAGTGGCTTGCGTATTAATTTTTGCTGGATTGCCCGCCCGCTCATTCACGCTTTTGCTCCTTAAACCGGTATATCCAGCACGACTTTCGTGCCGAGGGGTTCGCCGTCGGGGGCGACTAAATCGAAAATTTGAGCCTGCGTTTGCGTCTTGTAAAGTTCATTAATCATCCGTATCCGGTCGGCCGTTACCTGCATCCCAAATGATTTATGACTACCCGCCGACTTGCTTTTCAGCTCTTTAGCTCGCTGCCGACCCACGCCATCATCGATGATTTCGATGTGTAATAAATTGTTCCTGGGTTGTCTGACGTCTACCGTTACCGTCCCGCCTTCCATCTTGTGCATCAGCCCGTGCCAGATGGCGTTTTCGACGTAGGGCTGCAATAGCAAGGGCGGAATGGACAGGTATTGCTGGTCAATGTCGGCCGATACGTGAATAGTAAACTTGACTTTTTGTTTGAAGCGCATGGCTTCCAGTTCAATGTAAAGTTGCAAAGCTTCCAGTTCGTTTTGTAAAGGCACCAACTCAGAACGGGAATTTTCCAACACCAGCCGGATGAGCCGCGAGAACTTGGTAAGGTAGTCGGAAGCTTTATCAGTATTGTTTTGGAGGGTGTATAACTTAATGGAATTGAGGCAATTGAAGATGAAATGCGGGTTCATCTGGGCACGCAGGGCGGTCATCTCGGTTTCGCTGAGCTTGAGTTGATAAGCCGCTACTTCTTCATTGTATTGAGCTTCTTTTTGTTGTCGTGTAGCCTCTTCAAGTCTGAGTTCCGATTTCATTGTTTTAAACGATACCCGGCTCCGGTAAATCAACGCCAGTAATCCAGTGATCAGCAACATTCCCAGCACCCTAAACCACCATGTTTCATAAAAAATGGGCTTGATACGAAACGGCACCCGTAACTCCTTGCCGGAATGCCCCTGAAGACGGGCATGAAAAACATACGCGCCAGGGTCAAGGTTTGTGTAAAATTCCTGATGGGCATGACCAGCATCGATCCAGCTCTTTTCGAGACCTTCTAAATAATAGACGTAATGATTATCGTTGGGTTTCCGGTAATTCAAGGCCGAAAAGTCAAAACTTATTGCGTTTTCGTCCGGTTTCAGCACAACGGGTTTCGACCAATCCGCTACGTTGTTATGGTTGTTAATTCGAACATTGGTCAGGTGAACATCGGTGGCTGTTGCCGAGCGGTCGAGTGCCGCTGTGTTGAGCGTATTCCACCCACCCGCGTTGCCCACCAGCAGTTCGTTATCGTTGGTTAGGCAAAAGCTCATCATGGTGTTGTTGGAGAGTAGGCCATCATTGACAGTGAACCGTCGGAAGGTGTTTTTCTTTTCGTCGAAAAGATGCAGGCCATCAAATGTGCCAATCCAGACACGGTTCTGAGCATCAACAATCACGCGTCGGCATTCCAGGTCATAAAGTCCATCTTTGTCCGACCAGGTACGCAAAATTTTGCCGTCTTTATTTAATTTCATCAGGCTGTGCCAGCCCACTACCCAAAGATTTCCGTCGGGAGCTTCGGCTAGTTTCAACAGGCTTTTATCCGTTTTTGTGAATCGGAACGTCTGGGTTAGCTCGTCGAAATAAAAAATTCCCTGATTTGTCAACAGCCACACCTGCCCCCGGCTATCTTCCATGATGTCCATAACCCAGTTGCCATTGGCAAAGAGTTTGGCATGCGTTTCTTTCGACCATAAGCTGATCTCCCGGTTGGTTTCGGGATCAAAAACATGTACACTTTCGTAGTGATTGACCAGCCAGAAACGACCTTTTCGATCAATCATGCCCAGCGAGTAAAAAGGAGCCGAGAAAAACGTATGATGAATTGTGAAGGGTGTGGGAAGATAGCGCCCGGCTACGGGATCGAAGCAAAAAATTCCCTCGAATTGATTGTCGGATGGATTAGGCTTGTTATTTTGCCCATGTTTCCACTGGTTGCTGCCTACCCACAGTTTATTATTTTTATCCTGAATCAACCAGGTCGCTTCCAAAAAATTACTGTTTTGCGGAAATTCATAAAACGTGGTTTTGTTCGTTAACCGATTCCATTTGTAGAGTCCCTGATAAGCAACGGCCAGCCAGAATGTTTGCCCTGTCGGGTCCGACTTATCGCTCAGGATAGCCTTTACGGGTTGGAGTTTTGCCGGAATAAGGTTGGTTTTTATAAACTGATTATGAGGGTCATAGGTCAGCAGGCCTTCTGATGTGCAAACCCAGAGGATGCCGGTCTTTCGACTCTGGACAATATCATTGACATCGTACTTCTGAGGAATCAGGTTATCGAAAAACGTAAACTGCTGGGTATCGGGCCTGAAAATGCCCAGACCATTATCGGAACCTACCCAGAAAATTCGTTTTCCCCGTTCATCCGCGCCTTCGCAAACCGTCAACAATACGAAGTCCCGGTACGCGTAAATTTTTGATTGTTCTGTTCTGGTATCGTACAGCAGCAGACCCTGGCCTTCAACGGCAACCCAGAGCTTGTCGTCTTTGCCAATAAAACCTCTTCGAAATACCAAATGCGTAGCGGTATTCGGTTGGGGACAGTCGGAGCCCAGTTTACAAATGAGCTTATTGGCGTTCCTGTCGAATTTAAACAGGCCAACCTCCATGCCCAGCACCCAGACGTTGCGCTGGCGATCTTCAACAAAACTACCTTTGTTGAAAACCCAGGTCGTCTTTTTCATGGGGTAGTGGTACGTTTTGCCGGTGGCCGGGTCGTGTCGATTAATCTGGTTGCGATCTGAAAACCAGATGTGTCCGAACGAATCAACAAACGTATTATACCCGCCACCTTCTGCGCTGCCCACTACTGTTTTTCCAGTTAGCGAACGGGCATCTATTCTCACCAATTTTTCCTGATCGGTTGAACTATAAATAACGCCGTTTTTGCCGACCGATACACCATGAGTTATCTCATTACCAACCGATTGGAACGAATAGCCATCATAGCGGGTGAGACATTTACGCGTACCAAACCACATAAAGCCACTGCTATCTTCAACGGCACACTCCACCGAACGGCTGGGCATACCGTCGCGGTCGGTGATATACTCAAACGAAACGTTGGGCAGTTGAGCATAGCCCGCTGTGCTGGCGAGCAGGCACAAAATGAGCGATAGGCGCATCAGGGATTAGGGCAGGTGGTGAATCCGCTTTTGATAAAAAAAGTCTTTCCAGCCGAATTTTTTATACTGAACGTCTCGTCGATGGTCAGCTGGCGTACCCACCCGTTGGGATCAGTTGCTTTGCTGGTTTCTATCGACTGGTACGTCCCATCGGTTGTCATGTTCAGTTGGGGACAATCGCCGGGGGCTTGCCATTGATTACCTGGCCCCCACTCCCAAATAAGCCAGCCCATGCCTGCGGTTTCGGCCAACCGGGCAAACTGCTGATAATCAACCTGGCCCGCAGGCGAACAT